>CAYGOU010000053.1:7345-13901 GCA_964351455.1 uncultured Porphyromonadaceae bacterium | reverse complement strand
GGAGCAGACTGTAAATCTGCCGGCATTAGCCTTCGGAGGTTCGAATCCTCCCCTCTCCACAGGCGTGAAGTCTGCGGGAGTAGCTCAGTGGTAGAGCATCAGCCTTCCAAGCTGAGGGTCGCGGGTTCGAACCTCGTTTCCCGCTCAAGATCAGCCGATGTAGCTCAGGTGGTAGAGCGCGTCCTTGGTAAGGACGAGGTCACGGGTTCAATTCCCGTCATTGGCTCCAGAAGGAAAAGAAAACCATTAATTATAAGTTTAGGAACATAACAGTAAAGTAGCCATGGCTAAGGAAAAATTTGCAAGGACAAAACCACACGTCAATATCGGGACTATTGGCCACGTTGACCATGGTAAGACCACTCTTACTTCAGCTATTACCATATACTTGAATTCAAAGGGTCTTGCCGACGTTAAAAGTTTTGATTCAATTGACAACGCTCCTGAAGAGAAGGAGAGGGGTATTACCATCAACACTGCCCACGTTGAGTATCAGACTGAAAAGAGGCATTATGCCCACGTTGATTGTCCCGGCCACGCTGACTATGTAAAGAACATGGTTACCGGTGCCGCCCAGATGGACGGTGCTATACTTGTGGTTGCCGGTACCGACGGACCGATGCCCCAGACCCGCGAGCACATTCTTCTGGCTCGCCAGGTGAACGTTCCGAAACTGGTGGTATTCATCAACAAGGTTGACATGGTTGACGATGAGGAGCTGCTTGACCTGGTTGAGATGGAAATCCGCGAGCTTCTGACTTTCTACAAGTATGACGGTGACAGTGCTCCTGTTATCCGCGGTTCAGCGCTCGGTGCACTCAACAGCGAACCTCAGTGGGTAGCCAAAATTGAGGAACTGATGAATGCAGTAGATGATTTCATTCCGCTTCCTCCCCGTGATATCGACAAGCCTTTCCTGATGCCGGTTGAAGATGTTTTCTCAATTACCGGTCGCGGTACAGTAGCTACCGGCCGTATTGAGACTGGTGTAATTACCACCGGTGAAGAAATTCAGATCATCGGTCTCGGTGCTGAAGGCCGCAAGTCGGTTGTTACCGGTGTTGAGATGTTCCGTAAGATTCTTGACCGTGGCGAGGCCGGTGACAACGTAGGTCTTTTGCTGCGTGGTGTTGATAAGGATGAGATCCGCCGTGGCCAGGTTATTGGCAAGCCGGGATCCATTACCCCGCACACCAAGTTCAAGGCTGAGGTCTATATTCTGAAAAAGGAGGAGGGCGGACGTCACACTCCGTTCCATAACAGGTACCGTCCGCAGTTCTATCTCAGAACCCTCGACGTTACCGGTGAGATTCTTCTCCCTGAAGGAACCGAAATGGTGATGCCGGGTGACAACCTGTCCGTCATCGTTGAACTGATTACTCCGGTTGCCATCGATAAGGGGCTGCGTTTTGCAATCCGCGAAGGTGGTCGTACCGTTGGTGCAGGCCAGGTAACCGATATCATAGAATAAATAAGGCACAGAAATACCAGGATAATCTGGCTGATGGCCGGATTATCCTTGGTGCTTACGGATGTAGCTCAATTGGTAGAGCAGCGGTCTCCAAAACCGCAGGCTGGGAGTTCGAGTCTCTCCATCCGTGCCAATCTCAGACAAGATGAAGATTAAAGCTTACCTCAAAGAGACATACGACGAACTGGTTCACAAGGTTTCATGGCCTTCATGGACCGATTTGCAGAGTTCTGCCATTGTGGTCATGGTGGCCTCGCTCATTATTGCCCTTGTAATCCTGGTTATGGATACTTCCTTCCGGAATCTCATGAATTTCATTTACGGCATTTTCTACTAAACCAGGCCTAAGGATGAGCAACGAGAAGAAGTGGTATGTTATCCGAGCCATCGGTGGCAAGGAGAAGAAGGTGAAGGAGTATATCGAACATGAAATTGCTCATCTTAACCTGCAGGATTTTGTCTCGCAGGTTTTGATCCCAACTGAGAAAGTTTACCAGATCCGGAACGGAAAGAAAGTCTCAAAAGAGAGGAGTTATTTCCCAGGTTATGTGCTGATTGAGGCGATTCTTGTCGGGGAGATCCCACACATCCTCCGGAGTATTCCGAATGTCATAGGATTTCTGGGCGAGGAGCGCAACGGAACTCCTATACCGATGAGACAATCTGAAATCAACCGCATCCTGGGCAAGGTGGATGAATTGTCTGAGACCGATGAAGAACTGAATGTTCCTTTCTTCGTGGGTGAATCGGTTAAGGTAATCGACGGACCGTTCAACAGTTTCACCGGTGTCATCGAAGAGGTAAACAATGAAAAAAAGAAACTAAAGGTAATCGTTAAAATATTCGGACGAAAGACTCCTCTTGAACTCAGCTTTATGCAGGTGGAAAAGGAGTAAGATCAATGATGAAGCCTAAGCTTCCTAAAGGTTCATCAGGTATCAAAGCTTCCACCTTGAGATCTTGCTCCACCTGAGTTACGTCAGGAAAACCTGTTGAGTTATCACTATAATAAATGATTGCAATACTATGGCAAAAGAAGTAACGGGAATCATTAAACTACAGATCCGGGGTGGGGCCGCTAACCCTTCACCTCCTGTGGGACCAGCATTGGGAGCCAAAGGGGTCAATATTATGGACTTCTGCAAGCAGTTCAATGCAAGAACCCAGGACAAAGCCGGAAAGATCATTCCCGTGGTGATTACGGTCTATTCTGACAAGTCATTTGACTTCGTCACAAAGACCCCTCCTGCAGCGGTACAACTGATGGAAATTGCCAAGCTCAAAAAGGGCTCGGCTGAATCAAACCGCATCAAGGTGGGGTCAGTTACCTGGGATCAGGTTCGAATGATTGCTGAGGAAAAAATGAGCGACCTAAATGCGTTCACTTTAGAATCAGCCATGAACATGATCGCCGGTACGGCCCGTAGCATGGGAATTACTATCAAAGGAGCCAGACCCTATTAATTTGATGAACAATGGTTAAACTGACCAAGAATAGGAAATCCGTCATCAATAAAATTGAGGCGGGTAAGCTGTATACCCTGGACGAAGCGTCTGAACTGGTTAAGGATATTTCCACAACCAAGTTCAATGCCTCAGTCGATCTGGACGTCAGATTAGGGGTGGATCCCAGAAAAGCCAATCAAATGGTTCGTGGAGTCGTGACCTTGCCACATGGTACCGGAAAAGAGGTGAAAGTCCTTGCCCTGGTGACCCCTGACAAGGAAAACGAAGCCACTGAGGCCGGAGCGGATTTCGTGGGACTTGATGATTTTGTTGAAAAAATCAAGGCTGGCTGGACTGACATCGATGTTATAATCACTATGCCCTCTTGTATGGGTAAGATCGGACCCCTTGGCCGTATTCTCGGTCCTCGTGGTCTGATGCCCAATCCAAAGAGCGGCACGGTAACCATGGAAGTGGGTAAAGCCATTTCCGATGTCAAGAAGGGTAAGATTTATTTTAAAGTTGACAAGTTTGGTATCATACACGCCTCCGTTGGAAAGGTTTCTTTCGAACCGGAGAAACTGGTCGATAACGCTCGTGAACTTTACACCACAATTATTAAGCTCAAGCCCACTACTGCTAAAGGTACCTATGTAAAGAGCATTTACATGTCAAGTACCATGAGTCCTGGCATTCCGATTGACCCAAGGTCAATTGACATTTAAACCCTAATTTTTCATAACAGATATGAAAAGGGAAGACAAAAAAGTCCTTATTGAAAAACTCACCGAAGAGATCAATGAAGCCAAACACTTCTATCTGGCTGATATCGGTGGGATGAATGCTGGAACCACCAGTACTTTCAGGAGAACCTGCTTCAAAGAGCAGGTCAAGCTCATTGTTGTAAAAAACACGCTGCTCCATAAAGCACTGGAAAAAGCCAATGGCAATTTCGATGAACTCTATCCCATCCTTAGCGGACCCACTTCAATAATGATCTCCGACATCGGTAACAAACCGGCCAGGATGATCAAGGATTTCCGCAAAGGAGGAGAGAAGCCGCTTCTTAAAGCTGCTTATGTTCAGGAATGCATTTACATTGGAAACGACCAGCTTGATGCATTGATTGCCTTGAAAACCAAAGAAGAACTTGTCGGCGACCTGGTTGCTTTATTGCAGTCTCCAATGCGCAACGTTCTCTCTTCGTTGAATTCAGGCAAGCACATTTTGGCAGGTGTTGTAAAAACCCTGTCAGAAAGAGAATCTTAAATTATTGTTGAATCCGTTTGAAAACTATAACTAAAATGGCAGATCTTAAAAAGCTCGCTGAAGAACTGGTAAATCTTACTGTGAAAGAGGTCAACGAACTGGCCGCAATCCTGAAAGACGAATATGGTATTGAACCCGCTGCTGCTGCAGCTATTGCAATCGCTGCTCCGGCTGGAGATGGCGGTCCTGTAGTTGAAGAGCAGACCGAGTTTGATGTAATCCTGAAGGCTGCAGGTGGTGCAAAACTCCAGATTGTAAAACTGGTTAAGGAACTCACTGGTCTTGGTTTGAAAGAGGCCAAGGAACTTGTTGACGCCGCTCCGAAAGCAATTAAGGAGAAAGTCTCCAAGGAAGAAGCCAATGCACTTAAATCCCAACTTGAAGAAGCAGGTGCTGAAGTTGAAGTTAAGTAGTTCGATCTTCCAGACCCGACGTTCTTACAGGTTTAGAATCCCGTTAATGGGATTCTAAACCTTCTTGTTGTTTTTGTAGTCATCTGTTTATATAAACTCCGAGGTCGATGGCAGTTATAAAAAACAAAAGAGTCAACTTTGGCGCCACCAAAAGCCAGCTTGACTATCCCGATTTTCTGGAAATTCAGCTGAAATCCTTTACTGAGTTTTTCCAGCTTGAAACCACCCCTGAGCAAAGAAAGAATGAAGGGCTCTTCAGGGTTTTTCAGGAAAATTTCCCGATTTCCGATACGCGGAATAATTTCGTTCTCGAATTCATAGATTACTATATCGACCCTCCGCGTTACACCATTCAGGAGTGCCTTGAGCGTGGTCTGACCTACAGTGTTCCACTTAAGGCCAAATTGAAGCTTTACTGCACAGATCCTGAGCATGAGGATTTTGACATGGTTATCCAGGATGTTTATCTGGGAACCGTTCCTTACATGACTCCCAGGGGTACCTTTGTCATCAATGGTGCAGAAAGGGTTGTTGTATCTCAGTTGCACCGATCACCCGGTGTCTTCTTTGGCCACAGCGTGCATGCCAACGGCAGCAAGCTCTATTCAGCCAGGGTCATCCCTTTCCGTGGATCATGGATCGAATTTGCTACCGACATCAACAATGTGATGTACGCTTATATCGATCGGAAAAAGAAATTACCGGTCACCACCCTGCTTCGTGCGATAGGTTTTGAAGGCGACCGTGATATTCTTGAGATTTTCGACCTGGCCGATGAGATTAAAGTCTCAAAGGCTGGACTCAAAAAGGTTGCCGGACGAAAGTTGGCTGCCAGAGTGCTTAAATCCTGGATTGAGGATTTTGTTGACGAGGATACCGGAGAGGTGGTCTCTATTGAAAGAAATGAGATCATTGTTGACCGTGAAACCGTCCTTGAAAATGATCAGATTGATGCCATCGTTGAGAGCGGTGCCAAAACCATTCTCCTGCACAAGGAGGACCATAACCTCTCTGACTATGCTATCATATACAATACTTTGCAGAAAGATCCATGCAATAGTGAGAAGGAAGCAGTGTTGCACATATACCGTCAGCTTCGTAATGCGGATCCGCCGGATGATGCAACCGCCAGGGATGTCATTGACAAGCTTTTCTTCTCCGATAAGCGTTATGATCTAGGTGAGGTTGGCCGTTACAGGATCAACAAAAAACTGGGACTTGATACCGAGATGTCGGTAAAGGTGCTTACCAGGCAAGACATCATCAGCATCATCAAATACCTGATCCAGCTTCTTAACTCCAAAGCCGATGTTGATGATATCGACCATCTGAGCAACAGAAGGGTCCGAACCGTTGGAGAACAGTTGTTCGGGCAGTTTGGGGTAGGACTGGCACGAATGGCCAGAACTATCAGGGAAAGGATGAATGTCAGAGACAATGAAGTTTTCACTCCCATTGACCTGATCAATTCCAAGACGCTTAGTTCGGTCATAAACAGCTTCTTCGGAACAAATGCACTTTCTCAGTTCATGGATCAGACCAACCCCCTGGCTGAAATGACCCACAAGCGCAGGATGTCTGCACTCGGACCCGGTGGTCTTTCACGTGAGAGGGCCGGATTTGAGGTTCGCGACGTGCATTACACCCATTATGGAAGGCTCTGTCCGATCGAAACACCTGAAGGACCAAACATCGGTCTGATCAGTTCGCTTTGCGTTTATGCAAAGATCAACGCTCTTGGATTCATCGAAACCCCATACCGTTTGGTTAATGAGGGTCAGGTTGACCTTTCCCCGGAAGGAGTCATCTACCTCTCTGCTGAGGAGGAGGAGGAGAAAATTATTGCCCAGGCTAATGCTCCTTTGCACGACGATGGTAAATTTGTAAATCCCAGGATTAAGGCGCGTTTTGAAGCCGATTATCCCCTTGCTGGTCCTGACGAGGTTCACCTCATGGA
>CAYGOU010000053.1:0-7335 GCA_964351455.1 uncultured Porphyromonadaceae bacterium | reverse complement strand
CTCATGGGATCAAACATGATGCGCCAGGCAGTACCTTTGCTCAATCCTGAGACCCCTATTGTGGGTACAGGCATTGAGGGAGAAGTTGTCAGGGATTCAAGAATCAATTTTGCAGCTGAAGGAGCAGGCGTAGTTGATTATGTTGATGCCAACAAGATCATCGTCCGCTACGAGCGCAATGAGCATGAAAAATTTGTGGCCTTTGACAGCGAGGTGAAGACCTACATGCTCCCGAAATTCAACAAAACCAACCAGAATACCACAATCAACCTCAAGCCCATTGTCAAGAAGGGTGAGCTTGTTACAAAAGGTCAGGTTCTTACCGAAGGGTACGCCACCAAAGGAGGGGAGTTGGCCCTCGGACGAAATCTCAGGGTTGCCTTCATGCCCTGGAAAGGTTATAATTTTGAGGATGCCATAGTGGTCTCTGAGCGAGTAGTAAGGGAGGACCTATTCACCTCAATTCATATTGATGAGTATCTCCTTGAGGTAAGGGAGACTAAACGCGGACTCGAAGAACTCACTGCCGATATTCCCAACATCAGCGAAGAGGCTACAAAGAATCTCGATGAAAATGGATTGATTCGCGTAGGAGCCGATGTGGTACCTGGCGATATCCTGATCGGGAAAATAACCCCCAAGGGTGAATCCGACCCTTCCCCGGAAGAGAAACTTCTGAGGGCGATTTTTGGAGACAAGGCCGGTGATGTAAAGGATGCCAGTCTTAAGGCAGGGCCCTCTCTTACCGGTGTGGTCATTGACAAGAAGCTCTTTTCAAAGAGCATGAAAGATCGCAAGGTGAGGGCAGCAGAGAAGACCCTGATCGATAAATTCGATCAGGAGTTTCAGCGACAGGTGTCAGATCTGAATTCCGTACTGGTTGAAAAGTTATTCAATCACATCAACGGAAAAACTTCGCAGGGCGTTAAAAACTATCTGAGTGAGGAGATTGTTCCCAAGGGAACCAAATTCTCCCTTAAGGTGCTGCAGGGAATCGATTTTCTGTCAGTAAACCCAGGAAAATGGACCGCTGACAAGGATCGCAATGACACCATTCATGAGCTTCTTCAGAATTTCCTTGTCAAGTATAAGGAGTTGGAGGGTGAATATCGCCGAAAGAAATACAACATTACAATCGGGGATGAACTACCGGCCGGCATCATTCAACTTGCAAAGGTGTACATCGCCAAGAAGCGCAAGTTGACGGTTGGAGATAAAATGGCCGGACGACACGGCAATAAGGGCATTGTGGCCAAAATTGTAAGACAAGAGGATATGCCGTTTCTGGAAGACGGAACTCCGGTCGACATCGTACTGAACCCACTTGGAGTACCCTCCCGTATGAACCTGGGGCAGATCTATGAAACCGTTCTGGGCTGGGCTGGAGAGGTGCTGGGCGTCAAGTTTGCAAGTCCGATTTTTGACGGAGCAACCCTTGATGAGATCAAATCCTACACCGAAAAGGCCGAAATACCTGTTTTTGGTAAAACCTACCTTTACGATGGGGGAACCGGACAGCGTTTTGACAAACCAGCTACCGTAGGGTTGATCTACATGCTCAAATTGGGTCACATGGTGGAGGATAAGATGCATGCCCGATCAATCGGACCTTACTCTCTTATTACGCAGCAGCCACTGGGAGGTAAAGCCCAGTTTGGGGGACAGCGTTTTGGAGAAATGGAGGTCTGGGCGCTAGAAGCCTTTGGTGCAGCTAACATTCTGCAGGAAATACTCACCGTCAAATCTGATGATGTGATGGGAAGAGCAAAGGCGTATGAATCCATTGTCAAGGGCGAACCCCTCCCGCTTCCGGGAATTCCGGAATCCCTCAATGTTCTGTTACATGAACTCAGAGGATTGGGATTGAGTGTTAAAATGATTTAACCGAAAAGAAAAGCAATATCATATGGCGTTCAGGAAAGAAACCAAGGTAAGAACAGTATTTACCAAATTGGCGCTGGGTCTATCATCCCCCGAGGAAATTCTCGAAAGATCAAGTGGGGAGGTCCTGAAACCCGAGACCATCAATTACAGAACCTATAAGCCCGAACGCGATGGCCTTTTCTGTGAAAGGATCTTCGGTCCGGTAAAGGATTATGAATGCCACTGCGGTAAGTACAAAAGAATCCGTTACAAGGGGATCATTTGTGACCGTTGTGGGGTTGAGGTAACAGAAAAAAAGGTCAGGCGGGAACGGGTGGGTCACATTCAGCTAACCGTGCCGGTGGCTCACATCTGGTATTTCAGGTCACTTCCGAACAAAATCGGATACCTGCTTGGACTACCCACCAAAAAGCTCGACAGCATCATTTATTACGAGCGATATGTGGTCATCAATCCCGGAATTAAGGAGGCTGATGGTATACAATACCTCGATTTTCTAACCGAGGAGGAGTACCTTGACGTGCTTGACTCCTTGCCAAAGGAGAACCATTTGCTGGATGATTCTGATCCAAGAAAGTTTATTGCGGGTATGGGAGCCGAGGCTCTCTATAGGTTGCTTGAAAGACTCAATCTGGATGAGCTCTCTTACGACCTGCGGCACAAAGCAGACAACGAATCGTCTCAGCAACGTAAAAGCGAAGCGTTGAAGCGGTTGCAGGTGGTCGAATCATTCCGCACCTCAAGGGGCGTAAACCGTCCCGAATGGATGATCATAAAGGTGGTTCCGGTTATTCCTCCTGAATTGAGGCCACTGGTGCCGCTGGATGGGGGACGATTCGCAACATCCGACCTGAACGATCTTTACAGAAGGGTAATCATCAGGAACAACCGCCTGAAACGGCTGATTGAGATCAAGGCACCGGAGGTAATCCTTCGCAATGAAAAGCGTATGCTTCAGGAGGCTGTGGATTCACTTTTTGACAACAGCCGGAAGTCAAATGCTGTAAAGACAGATGCTAATCGTCCGCTTAAATCGCTCAGCGACAGCCTTAAAGGCAAGCAGGGGCGTTTCCGTCAGAACCTTCTCGGAAAGCGTGTCGACTATTCGGCCCGTTCGGTTATTGTTGTTGGACCAGAACTTAAGCTTCATGAGTGCGGTTTGCCAAAAGATATGGCCGCTGAGCTATACAAGCCCTTTGTGATCCGTAAACTGATTGAAAGAGGCATTGTAAAAACCGTAAAATCAGCCAAGAAGATTGTTGACCGCCGTGAACCGGTGGTTTGGGATATTCTCGAAAATGTACTGAAGGGCCATCCGGTTCTACTGAACCGGGCCCCGACCCTGCACAGGCTGGGTATTCAGGCCTTTCAGCCTAAACTGATTGAAGGCAAGGCCATTCAGTTGCACCCGCTGGTGTGTACGGCATTCAACGCCGACTTTGACGGTGACCAGATGGCCGTTCATCTCCCTCTTGGCAATGCTGCCATCCTGGAGGCACAGATGCTGATGCTGGCTTCACACAACATCCTGAATCCTGCAAACGGAGCACCGATCACCGTTCCGTCACAGGATATGGTACTCGGACTTTACTACATGACCAAATCCCGTAAGAGCATTCCCGAGGATATTGTCAAAGGAGAAGGACTGGTTTTCTACTCACCTGAAGAGGTAATCATAGCCTACAACGAGGGCATGGTTGAACTTCATGCTGAGATTAAGGTCAAAGTCGACCATGTTGAGCTTGGAAAACCGGTTAAAAGGATTCTTGAAACTTCAGTAGGACGGGTACTTTTCAACGAAGTAGTGCCCAATGAAGTTGGATACATCAATACCCTGCTTACCAAGAAATCGCTCCGTGAGATCATCGGAAGGGTTCTGAAAGTATGCGGCACCGCCAAAACTGCCAAATTCCTTGATGACATTAAGGACCTTGGTTTTAACATGGCATTCCGGGGAGGTCTTTCGTTCAACCTTGACGAGGTGATTATTCCCGAACAGAAGGATTTTATGATCAGCGAGGGTTACGGCCAGGTGGATGAAGTGTTGAACAATTATAACATGGGCTTCATCACCAACAACGAACGATACAACCAGATCATCGATATCTGGACTCATACCAACGCCAGGCTTACCCAAACCGTACTGAACAACATCAGTTCCGACAAGCAGGGATTCAACTCCATCTACATGATGCTTGATTCTGGTGCACGAGGTTCTAAGGAGCAGATTCGTCAGCTCTGCGGGATGAGGGGCCTGATGGCCAAACCTCAGAAGTCGGGATCCTCGGGTTCAGAAATCATCGAGAACCCCATCCTCTCAAACTTTAAGGAAGGCCTGTCGGTTCTTGAGTATTTCATTTCCACACACGGTGCCCGTAAAGGTTTGGCCGATACAGCTCTTAAGACAGCAGATGCCGGTTACCTGACCCGTCGTCTTGTTGACGTTTCACAGGATGTGGTTGTAACTGAGCCCGACTGCGGAACGCTCCGCGGCCTGGTTGCAATTGCCCTCAAGAACAATGAAGAGGTGGTTGAGAGCCTTTTTGACAGAATTCTGGGAAGGGTTTCTCTCCACGATGTCTATCATCCTACCACCGGGGAGATCCTGGTTAAGTCGGGAGATGAGATCACCGAAGAGATCGCTGTGGCGATAGAGGATTCACCGATTGAACAAATCGAGATCCGCTCGGTTCTTACCTGTGAGTCGAAGCACGGAGTATGCGCAAAATGCTACGGACGCAGTCTTGCCACCGGTATGCTTGCCCAGATTGGAGATGCTGTAGGAGTTATTGCAGCCCAGTCAATTGGTGAGCCAGGTACTCAGTTGACCCTGAGGACTTTCCACGTTGGGGGTACCGCATCCAACATTGCAACCGAGTCAAGCCTGTATGCCAGGTATGACGGTTTGCTCGAATTTGACGAGCTAAGAACCGTTGAATATGACGACGGAGCTGAGAAATACAGGGTGGTTATCGGCCGTATGGCTGAGATGCGCATCGTTGACCGCAACACCGGATTAACCCTGACGACCCATGGAATTCCCTACGGTTCTAAACTCTTCAAAAAAGAGGGAGACGAGGTTATAACTGGCGAAATCATCTGTGAATGGGATCCGTTCAATGCGGTAATTGTTTCTGAAGCTTCTGGGGAGGTTGGTTTTGAGAGCGTGATAGAGGGTATAACTTTCAGGGAGGAGTCAGATGAGCAAACCGGGTTCCGGGAAAAGGTGATCATCGAATCAAGAGATAAAACCAAGAACCCTGAGATCATGATCCTTGGAAAGAACAGGGAGCCCATGAAGATTTATAACCTTCCGGTTGGATCTCACATCAGCGTGTCTGCAGGAGATAAGGTTATGTCGGGTATGATTCTGGTGAAAATTCCTCGTTCTGTAAGCAAAGGTGGTGACATCACCGGTGGTTTGCCCAGGGTTACTGAGCTCTTTGAGGCCAGAAACCCTTCAAATCCAGCCGTTGTTTCAGAGATCGACGGAGAAGTTTCATTCGGAAAGGTTAAGCGCGGCAACCGTGAAATTGTGGTTGCTTCAAGGGGTGGAGATGTCAAGAAATACCTGGTTTCACTCTCCAAGCAAATTCTGGTTCAGCCGAACGATTACGTGAGGGCGGGAACACCGCTTTCTGACGGTTCAATAACACCGTCAGACATCCTTTCCATCAAAGGACCGACGGCCGTTCAGGAGTATATCGTGAACGAGGTTCAGGAGGTTTACCGCATGCAGGGGGTTAAGATCAACGACAAGCATTTTGAGGTCATCGTTAGACAAATGATGCGCAAGGTGGTGGTCGAAGATCCGGGAGACACCAAGTTTCTGGAGAAGCAGATTGTCGACAAGCTGGATGTGATGGAGGAAAACGACTATATCTACGGCAAAAAGGTCATACTTGAATCAGGGGATAGCCAGACGCTCAAACCAGGACAGATCATTAGTGCACGGAAGCTCAGAGATGAGAATTCACTTCTCAAGCGCAAAGACCTTAAGACGGTCGAGGCCAGGGATGCTGTTCCTGCAACCAGCAACCAGATACTTCAGGGTATAACCCGCGCGGCCCTTCAGACCAACAGCTGGTTATCAGCTGCATCTTTCCAGGAAACCACCAAAGTGCTTAATGAAGCAGCCATTCTTGGTAAGGTAGACCAACTGTCAGGATTGAAAGAGAATGTGATCGTTGGTCACCTCATTCCTGCGGGAACCGGAAACCGTAACTTTGAAAGGATTGTGGTGGGTTCGATGGATGAATACCAGGCCCTGATGCAGGCAACCGTGAACGTTGATAATGTTTAAATCAAACCTGAGATGTCAGATAACAAACAGAAGACTAACCAGATCAACATCGAACTTTCAGAGGAGATAGCACAGGGGGTCTATTCCAATCTGGCCATCATCACCCACTCAAGTTCAGAGTTTGTTCTGGATTTTGTAAGGATCATGCCAGGAATTCCTAAAGCCAAGGTGAAGAGCAGGGTCATCCTGACTCCGGAGCATGCCAAAAGGCTTCTCATGGCCTTGCAGGACAATATCTCAAAATATGAAGCCATGCACGGTCCGATCAAGAATGTTGAAAGATCCGGAGGCCCGGTCTTACCCATGACATTTGGCGGTCCGACCGCAGAAGCATAAAACAACGAACCCCGCACACTGCGGGGTTTGTGTTTTTAAGGGACATAATTTGTAATTTGGGTGACTATTTAACCAGATTATGCTTCCAGTATTACTTCTCACCGCTGTTTTTGTTGGATACCTCGTGATGTACCGTCTCTACGGGAGATTCATTGCTCACAGGATTTTCAATGTATCGGATGAACTGAAGACTCCGGCTGTTACCATGCAGGATGGAACCGACTATGTGCCCACCAGAAAGCAGGTTATATTTGGTCACCATTTTGCCTCAATAGCGGGTACCGGTCCGATCGTCGGTCCGGCCATCGCCATCATATGGGGGTGGGTGCCTGCATTGCTCTGGGTGTTTTTGGGAAGCATCTTCATGGGGGCGGTTCATGATTTTGGATCCCTGATCATCTCTCTGCGCAATCAGGGAAGATCAATCTCAGATTACACATCCAAATATGTCAATTCCAGAACCCGCTTTCTTTTCTTTCTAATCGTGTTTCTTGAACTCTGGATTGTGATTTCGGTATTTGGAGTGATCATTGCCTCCATTTTCAAGATTTTCCCGACATCGGTATGGCCGCTCTGGCTGCAGATTCCCATTTCCATTGCCCTGGGCTGGGTCATTTACCGAAAGAACGGAAATTTGCTCTTTGCCACTGTTGTTGCTGTTTTTATGCTCTATCTGACCATATGGTTAGGTTCGTTCCTTCCTTTTGAGATGCCAGTAATACTTGGGATGCCGGCCACAGGAACCTGGACGCTGATACTGCTGATTTATGCATTTGTGGCTTCAACGCTCCCGGTGACGACCCTTTTACAGC
>CAYGOU010000052.1:0-13901 GCA_964351455.1 uncultured Porphyromonadaceae bacterium | reverse complement strand
GTTCTGCAGGAAACGCGAATCGGTGATCTGAATCATCACCTGGGTAAACAACGTGTCGGTAAATCCGGGGGAACTCCAAACCCGCTGCCACTGCGCTTGTCCCGGAGCATAAAACTCTACAGCCAGTGAATCGTCAGGTTCCGGGGTATCGCCGAAGCCTCCGGGTTGAAAGAAGAAACTCAGGTAAATACTAGTGTCCTGCGGGTAATATAGGTTGATGGGTCTGGAGGTCAAATGATCGGCCAGAAACGACTGAACGGTGGCGTGAAGGTAAATCAGTCCCTGATCATCCATCATGTCGAGTGTGGCAACCCCATAGGTTGGCTGCCCGATTGCAAAATCATTGTTGACCAGTGCAAATGCATCCGTCCACAGCAGGTTCGAGGGGTATGGAGATGTGCCTGAAAAATCATCCATAAAGGGCAGTTCAAGCGTATCCCCTTCGCTTGAAAAGACAGACTTCAGCTGTTGCTGGCCCGTCAGGAAAGGATAGGAGCCAACTGAGACCAACATCTCTTGTCCATTGATTCTGGCTAGCTGTCCGGTCAGAAAAAGGGGTATTAAAAGGTAAGCAGGTGAGATTTTCATTCTTCGAATTCACTGTTATCAAAAGTAGGAATCAGGAGGGTGTCGGCAGAGATCAGCATTGAATCAAGCTGCATAAGCTTCAATGAATCAATGGTGAGCCAGATGTCGATGGAAGACCCGAGCATGGCCTGCTGATCAACATGATTGGGGAATTGCCGGTAAACCCTGGCATTCATGCTGTCATCGGCGTTCAATACCGAAAAGTCAAAAGTTACGGCACCCAGGTTAAAAAAATTCCGGATCGAGAGTGCTTGTGCAGAGTCTCTGCACATGTTCAGCAGATTTGGAATTGCAGCCCGCTCATTGCTTAAACCCTGGCCGATGACCAGAGTAATACCGGTACCTTTGGGTACAGCCACTCCTTCATGGATGGTGATGCCGTTTATTTTTTGATCCTGGACGTAATTTTCGGCAAAATAGGGGAGGTATTCATAGGCCTCAATGACCAGTCCTGCGTTCTGAAGAATCCGCTGCGCCTGTCTGAGGGGCATGTCATAGGCCTTGGGCATCTTGATGATCTCGGCAAAATTTGCATTTGTGGTAAGGAAAACCTTTCGACGATTTTTTACCCTGGAGCCGGGAGCAGGATATTGCTCCATGACCGTCCCCCCGGCCACATCCCGCACATAAACAGAATCTTGTATCAGCCAGAGCAAGCCTTTCTGGTAGCAAATCTTATCGACTTCCTGGATGGGAAGACCGTTAAAGTCAGGAACGATGATCTCCTTGCCATGTCCGGTGTAAATTTTTAGCACCAACTGGGTGGCCAACAGAACGGTCAGCAGGATCAGCAGGGCCAATCCAAAGTTCTTGAAAAAGGTCTTGCTGACGATAAATTTAACGAATGGTGACTTCATAAACCTTTTTGCTGCAATATCAACGTGACGACAAAGATAAAAGTATCCGGCCAGAACCCATTATTGGTATTCTCTGACCGTCTCATAAAGGGTGTTGCGCTCAACAGGAGTTTTTCCGGCTCCCCTGATCATTTCAACCAGTTGTGCCGTTGACATGGCGGGATGCTGCTCTTCAGCTCCTGCCATGGAGTATATTCTTGTGGTGTCTTCAATGGTACCGTCGAGATCCGAAACACCAAAAGATAGTGAAAGTGCTGCGGTCTCTTTTCCGGTCATGGGCCAGTATGTCTTTATCACCGGGAAGTTGTCAAGAAAAATCCTGCTGACTGCATAATTACGCAGATCCTCAAGATGAGAAACTTCGCCGGTGGCATTGAGCGAATTGTTCGCTTTCCGGTACTTAAGTGGAATGAAGACCTGAAATCCCCGGGTTCTGTCTTGCAGGGTTCTGAGGCGGTTCATGTGGTCAACCCGGTGCTGATGGCTTTCAAGATGTCCATAAAGCATGGTGGCGTTGGTAGGTATACCGAGTCGGTGCGCCGTTTCATGGATCAGAAGCCAGTTTGCGCCTGATGTTTTATCCGGACAGATCATTTCGCGCAGTTTTTCATCGAAGATCTCTGCACCGCCACCCGGTATGGCATCAAGTCCAGCCTTTTTCAGTCGAATCAGGCCGGTTTCGACGGAGACTCCGGATTTGCTGAACATAAAATCCAGTTCGACAGCTGTGAAAGCCTTGATGAACAGGTCGCCACGCCTGGTTCTGATTTCTTTAATCAGATGTTCATAAAAGTCGAGCCCTCTGTCAGGATGTACACCGCCAACAATATGCACTTCTGTGGCAGTTCCTTCCGGAAAACGATCGATCTCATCCAGCATTTGCCGGATGTCAAGCTCCCAGGCACCCTCCTGGCCTGGTTTTCGCGAATAGGAGCAGAACAGGCAATGGTGAATGCATAGGTTGGTGGGTTCAATGTGAAAATTACGGTTAAAAAAAACCCGGCCCTTATTGATGCGGTCGTTCACCAGATCTGCCAGCCTTGAAAGCGTTCCGAGTCCGGCCTTTTCATAAAGCACCAGAGCATCCCCGGGTGAGATTCTTCTTCCCATCTCCACGGCTCTGCTGATCCCTGCCAACTGCTGATCTGACATCTACTTGCGATTGATCCTGTTGATGCTGAAAGCGTCATCAAAGGTACCACTTTTAATATTTTGGCGGGCAGGTATCTTTTTCGATCTTTGCCTGAAGTGACAACGAAATCCACTAAAATAGCAATCATTGCGGGAGCCGGTCCTGCCGGATTGACCGCTGCCTATGAGCTGCTGGTCCGCACAGACATCATCCCGGTGGTGATCGAACAGGATGATGTGGTTGGAGGCATATCCCGAACTGTCGAATACAAGGGCAACAGGATGGATATTGGCGGCCACCGTTTTTTTTCAAAGTCAGCCAGGGTGATGAACTGGTGGTTTTCAATGCTGCCCCTGCAAAATATGGATGATGGGTCTGATGAACTCATGCTTAGATACCAAAACCGGCAAACAAGTATTGAGAGCAGACGTCAAGGACCTGATCCCGGTACAACCGACCGGGTGATGCTGGTCAGAAACCGTCTATCGAGAATATTTTACCGGCGCCGCTTTTTTGACTACCCGATTCGCTTGAATCTTAATACAATCCTGAACCTGGGGCTTTTTCGAATGGCATTGATTTTTTTCTCCTACCTGAGCGCCAGGCTCTTTCCGGTGAAACCTGAAGCTTCGCTGGAGGATTTTTTCATCAACCGCTTTGGAAGGGTTCTATACCGGACCTTTTTCAAAGACTATACCGAGAAGGTATGGGGCGTGCCGTGCAGGCAGATAAGACCTGAATGGGGAGCCCAGCGGATTAAGGGACTTTCGGTCTCAAGGGCACTCTGGCATGCGCTCAGGTCGTTTGTTCCCCGAAACCCCTCAGTTGAGCAGAAAGGGGTCGAGACCAGCCTGATAGAGAAATTTCTCTATCCGAAATTTGGTCCGGGTCAGATGTGGCAACTGGTGGCTGAGCGGGTTACGCAAATGGGTGGCCAGATCAGACTTGGGTGCAGGGTTGAACGGGTTATTCTTGAAGGCGGAGTTGTGACCGCCATTGAGATCCGTGAGGTGGTGAGCGGTAAATCGGAGATTCTTCAGGCCGATCTTTTCTTTTCTACCATGGCGGTCAGTGACCTGATATCTTCGATGGGAGATGCGGTGCCACGCGGTGTCGCTGAGCTGGCTTCAGGCCTGATGTACCGGGATTTCATCACGGTCGGCTTGCTGCTTACGAAAATGAAGGTCAAGGGGGATGCTTCTTCAAAGGCGGGCAGCCGGGTTCCTGACAATTGGATTTACATTCAGGAGGGAGATGTCAGGGTGGGGCGCTTACAGGTTTTTAACAACTGGAGTCCTTGGCTGGTGAGTGACCCGAAAACGGTATGGCTCGGAATGGAGTATTTCTGTCAGGAGGGAGATGAACTCTGGAGCATGCCGGACGAAGGAATGATTGGGCTTGCCCGGGCGGAGCTGGTCAGAATAGGTTTGGCCGATCCGGCTGATTTTCTCGATGGGGTGGTGGTCAGAATGGCCAAGACATACCCCGCGTATTTTGGAACCTATGATCGTTTTGATGAAATCAGGCAATTCACCGATCAGATATCCAATCTTTATCTGCTCGGCAGAAACGGAATGCATCGATATAACAATCAGGATCACAGTATGCTTACCGCCATGGTAGCGGTCGATAACCTGGTGGCCGGAGAGGCTGGCCGAGCCAACATCTGGGAGGTGAACACCGAAGAGGATTACCATGAGGAGCAGGGGAGCTGACATGAGAGCTTTGGTTTGGCTGACTCTGGTGGCTCTGCTGGTGCTGGTAAATGTCATTGCAGCCGTTCCTTCAGGAGAAGGACTGAATCCCTCGGATGATGGTGTGATCCTGGCCCAATCACATCGACTGCTGTCGGGAGAGATGCCGCACCGGGATTTCATCTCCATCCGCCCCGCGGGATCGGCCCTGCTACATTCACTGCATCTGTTGCTGCCCTTTCCCATGGAGCTTTCAGCCCGCTGGTTCGTTCTGTTGCAATACTTCATTTACAGCCTCTTTTTTGTGCTGGCTATGAGACAGAGGTCCGAATCAACCGAATCAAAGTCCCTGCTCTGGGTTCCTTTTCTGACCCTACTGGCCTTCCTCTATAATCAAAACCATTACAATCTGTTTCCCTGGACAACGATTGATGCCCTCTTCTGGCTGTCGGCGGGTATATATTTGATGCAGGGTATTAACCGGGTTTCATATACCAGACACAGGCTTTTCCTGACCACAGCGTTGATGGTCTTTTCGTTTTCGATGTCGGTGTTATCAAGGCAGACCTTTGCCCTGCCGGTGATGGTGCTGGTTTTCTTCTGGCTGAGCCAGGTGATCAAACAAGGTGTTTTTGTCAGGATTCTGGCACCTGCCATGGTTGGCTCCCTGCCCATTTTGGTTTATGCCGGTGTATTAACCATGGGCGGGGCCTGGGGAGATTTCTTTCAGCAGATGACCGGCAGAACGGAGGTCTGGGAGACTGGTTTTGTGGCATTCTGGAATCATTTCTGGGGAGCCCCTGTGGCCTATCTTCTGATTCTGGCTGTTCTGTCGTTTTTCAGCGATCAGGAGGGCAAGAGATTTCATTTGATTTGGCACAAGATGGCCCCGGTACTGATGACGATGCTGGCAACCTGGCTCGTTGTACTGCTGGCAGCTGTATTTATTTGGCCCCAATACCTCTTCCGAATCTCGTTTGAACTTTTTTATCTTCTTGTGTTCCTGATGGTTTTATTCAGGCTGGTCGGGAAGGGTCAAAACAGGGAACTCATAAACGCCGGATGGATTATTTTGCTGGTTGCGTGGACCAGCTCCGTTTCTTTGGGAGACAATGCACCGGTTTTCTGCACCGGGGTGCTGGCCGCTGCCAACGTTGAAGGAGTCAGGAGATTATGGCTTCAGTACTACCCCGGGGTAACTGTGAAACCCGCAATTCTGACCTGGTTGATGATGCCTCTTGCCGCCGTTTTGATAGCTGCCTCAGTGTATACCCAGAAGCAGAATAATTATCGAGACCTCCCTGCTCACGAATTGACAGGAGATGCAGGAGATCTGTTCGGTGAACTCAGGGGAATCCGCCTTAATGAGGAACTATACGCCTATTTCTCTGAGGTCAGGCAGATATGGGAGGATTATGGCAGTCCCCGGCAAGGCTTTGTGATTCTGCCCAACAATGCCATCCTCTATCCTGTTATGAAACTCGAGAATCCGCTTCCGCTTGATTGGCTGCAGCGCGATGAATTTATTGGCAATGAGGATCGGCTGCTGGAGGAATTTGAAAAGGTGATGAGGGAGCAAAACCTGGTAATCCTGCTTGAGCGCTATAATGTAAAATGGCTTGCCACTGAACGCCTGGAGTATGATGAGTCTTCTCCTCAGTACCCCTGGCTCCCTCTATTATTTCATTATGCCGAAGAAAAGCCAGGTGACCGTGTGTTTTTCAGGGTCTTTGAAACGGCACAAAAAAAGAGTGCCAGATAAAACCTGGCACTCCTGTGATTCTTTATCTCGTAGGCTTAAGCCTTGCGGTGCATTTGATCGGATACAGTCAGCCTCTTGCGGCCTTTTGCGCGACGGGATGCCAGTACAGCGCGACCGTTGGCGGTTGCCATTCTGGTGCGAAAACCATGCTTGTTTTTGCGTTTCCGGTTCGAGGGTTGATAGGTCCGTTTCATGATCTGACAGTTTTGATATTTCCTTCAAAATTGGATTGCAAAGATAAAACAAAGAAATCAATCCTGCAAAACTTTTGTCTTTACCGGGTGTGGCAAGTGGATGATTTTTTTTTCAGAGAAGTGAGGCTCATCGAAAAACTGGTCGATGTCGGTAATGTTACAGGTGGAGATGACTGGTTTGAGTTCCGTGGTCAGGTTTCCCCCTTTCAGGTAAAGAATTCCGTTTTCAATGCTGTTTCTGCTGTCGGTCAGAATCTTTGTGCGGGTCCATGCAGTGAAGGTTTCGAGTTTTGTTACGGCCCGGCTGATGATGAAATCGAAGCGATCATTAATGGATTCAATTCTCGAGTGGATTGACCTAACATTGCTGAGCTGAATGGCTGAGGATATGCTTTCGACCACCTTGATTTTTTTTCCGATTGAATCAACCAGGGTGAAACAGCTGTCAGGGAAAAGGATGGCCAGGGGCAGGCCGGGAAATCCTCCCCCTGTACCTGCATCCATAATTTTGGTTCCGGAAACGAAGCTTACCAATTTGGCGATTGAGAGAGAATGAAGCACATGATGGAGATAGAGATGATCAATATCCTTTCGGGAGATGACGTTGATGTGCTGATTCCAGTTTCGGTATTCGCGGTTGAGCTGCCTAAACTGGTCAATCTGCTGGCTGGTAAGATCGGGGAAGTATTTCAGGATGAGTTCCACTCAGATTTCCCTGTTTTTCAGTACGTTGAATAGGAGTTCCTTTGCCCTGAATAGTTGTGCCTTTACGGTACCTATGGGCAAACCCAGTGCTTCTGCTATCTCCTCATAGGAGTATTCCTGGTAGTATCTGAGTTCAACGAGGCGGCAATAGCGGGGCTTTAGCTGGCTGACCACCGTACGCAGGAGGGTTGCCTTTTGCTGTTGTATGAGTTGCTCTTCGGGATCCGGGATATCAGACTGAATCTGAAGGGGGTTGTCTTCATCGGGGAAGGGCCCCTGGCTATCGATCGAAATGGTTTTTGACCGCTGTTTCCTGATGAAGTCGATGGCGTTGTTGTTGGCGATTTTAAAGAGCCAGGTGCTGAAGGCATACTCAGGCTGATAATTTTCAAGGTTTTTAAAGGCTTTGCCGAACGCCTCGATGGTAAGGTCTTCGGCATCATCCTTGTTGTGAACCATTTTTAGCAACATAAAGAATATGCTGTCCCAGTACCTTTTAAGCAGGTCGGCATATGCATGCTGATCTCCTTTTTGGGCCTGCTTAACCAGGTTGAAATCCTTCCTGGCGCGGTCTGAGAGGTCTTGGTTCATCTCCAGGTAAATTTGGGTTTTTTTGAGAAACGGTTTGCGAGCAACAAAATCCCTGTCAGGGGAGGCATCAAGATGTCATAAAGAATTGAAAATAACAAGATTTTACGTTCCTGCAGGCGGGTCATGATCCTTTTGAAAATGATCAAGTGGAGGAGCCACCTGACCAGGAGCAAGGCCAGGATGTATCCGGTTAGCTGGCCGAACGCAAACAACAGGATGCAAACCAGGTAAAAGAGTTCTCTGGAGACTGCCTCCGTTATTAGGATCCGGCGGTCGTTCTTCTTGTATTGGCTTCCGGTGGTTAAATGCCTTCTCTTTTGGTAGAACCATGATCGGAAGGTGGTTTTGGGTATTGATCGGGTGATGCTTTCAGGGTGAATTTCGATGGCTGTGTTTTGCTTTCGGGCGGTTTCATTTACGAACAGGTCGTCGTCGCCCGACTGGAGATGCAGGTGTGAGGCAAATCCTCTGTTGTCAAAAAAGAGGCCTTTTCGATAGGCAAGGTTCCTTCCGACTCCCATGTATGGTTTTCCGGCAAGAGCAAGTCCCAGGTATTGCATGGCAGTGAAGAGGGTGTCAGTGCGGATGAGCTTATTGAGCAGTCCCGGTCGCTGCTCATAGGCACCATATCCCAGTATGATTTCGGTTTTGAAGAGAAAATTGCTCTGCATGTGTCTGATCCAGTTTGGACTGTCGGGTTTGCAGTCGGCATCGGTAAAAAGCAGCTGGTCATATGCTGCAGCTTTGATTCCAACGGTTTGGGCAAGTTTCTTTGCGTGGGGGTATGGGTGAGTGTGTTCGATGTTGGTAATGTAAAGATTGGAGTATTGGGATTGCAGTTCGGCCAAAAAGGCTTCGGTTTCATCTGTTGATCCATCGTTCACTACCACCACCTGAAATTGCGGATAAAACTGGTTCAGCACAGATGGCAGGTTCTTCTCCAGGTTCTCTTTTTCGTTGCGGGCACAGATGATGACAGATACCGGATCAAGGTTGGTCTTGACATTTACCTTTCTGTAAGTGATTACTTTGAGGTAGAAAGAGAGATAATAGAAGAGCTGGATCAACCAGGCTGAAAAGCCAGCTATTCCGATTGCCAGGAAGATGAAATCGTAGGCTCCCTGGGGCCGGAATTCAAACAGGTTTGAGATGAACGGATGGATCATAGAGCGGTTTTCGGGAGCAATCACCAAAGATAAGCGTTTTGACAAAGGCGTTTGAGTGCCCCTTCAAAAAACTATATCTTTGTTGATTGCCTGAACATAATGAATTTCAGCGTTGTCAAACAGGATCCCGGAAGCCGGGCGCGATCAGGGGTACTGACCACCGGCCATGGGGTGATCAGAACCCCCATTTTCATGCCTGTTGGAACTGCTGCCAGTGTTAAGGGGGTTCACCAAAGAGAGCTTGAGCAGGATATCAGGGCTGAGATTATCCTTGGAAACACCTACCACCTCTTTCTAAGACCAGGAATGGAGGTGATCCGGAATGCGGGAGGACTGCATGGCTTCATGAACTGGTCGCATCCCATTTTGACCGACAGCGGCGGATACCAGGTTTTCAGCATGGCGTCCAACCGTAAGCTGACTCCTGAAGGAGCCCGTTTTTCATCGCACATCGATGGTTCAAGGCACATGTTTACCCCTGAAAGTGTGGTCGACATTCAACGTATCATCGGAGCCGATCTGACAATGGCCTTCGACGAGTGCACTCCCTATCCATGTGATTTTCGCTATGCGCGGAATTCAATGATTCTCACCCACGAATGGCTAGAACGGGGAATCCGGCATTTCAGGGAGACGACACCGCTTTACGGGCATGAGCAGGACTTTCTTCCCATTGTTCAGGGCAGCACCTATCCTGATCTCCGCAAGGAATCAGCTGAAGTCATAGCTTCTCATCGAATGGCTGCCAACGCCATTGGAGGATTGTCAGTGGGCGAACCTGCTGAGATGATGTATGAGATGATAGAAGTGGTCAACCAGATTCTTCCATTGGATAAACCGAGGTATCTGATGGGAGTCGGGACCCCGGTTAACATCCTGGAATCGATTGCCCTCGGAGTCGATATGTTCGACTGTGTGATGCCAACCCGGAATGGCAGAAATGGGATGCTATTCACCAGGGAGGGCATCCTCAACATCAAGAATGAGAAATGGAAGCATGATTTCGGTCCTGTTGACCCCGCCGGGTATACCTGGGTCGATTCCCAATATTCCCGCGCCTACCTGAGACATTTGTTCATATCTGGAGAGAGGCTTGGCGCACAGATTGCCAGCATACACAACCTGGGATTCTACCTCTGGCTGGTCAGGGAAGCGAGAGACAGAATCGAAGCCGGCGATTTTTCATCCTGGAAAAACCGGATAATACCGGACCTCAAAACCCGTTTGTAGACTATGCTCAAAACCCTGGATTACTATATAATCAAGAAATTTCTGGGGACCTTCTTTTTTGCCCTGGCCCTGATCATCCTGGTTTCAATTGTTTTTGACTTCTCAGAGCGGATCGATGATTTTCTTGAAAAACAAGCTCCCCTCAGAGCCATTGTGTTTGATTACTACCTGAACTTCATACCCTATTTTACCAATCTTTTCAGCTTTCTTTTTGTCTTCATCGCAGTGATCTTCTTTACCAGCAACATGTCGGTTCACAGTGAGATCAAAGCCATTCTGTCGACTGGCATCAGTTACCACCGCTTCATGGTGCCTTATATGATCTCAGCTACCCTCATTGCCATACTGACTTTCTTGCTTGCCCACTTTCTGATCCCCTATGCCAACGTCGGAAGACTTGATTTTGAAGACAAATACATTAACAAGACCTCCGGAACCATTCCGAAGGATATCCATAAACAAATCGCACCGGGGGTATTCGTGTACATGGAGCACTTCAATCCCCGGAGTAATTTTGCCCCCAAATTCAGTATGGAAAAGTACGTTGACGGGGTGATGGTTTCAAAACTGATGGCTGATTACATACAGTACGACACCACCAGGCAGACCTGGACTATAAGGAATTATTTTCTCAGAGAGATCGACGGTCTGAAGGAGACCGTAACAGAGGGGCAATCGATGGACACCTTGCTCAACATGACCCCGGAGGAATTCAAAAGAAGGTCAAATGTGGTGGAGGCAATGACCACATCTGAGCTTAAGCGTTTTGTAAAACAGGAACTATCACGAGGACATGGCGATGTTTATTACAGCATTGAGCTGCACAGGAGAACAGCATCCTCCTTTGCTGTTTTCATTCTGACCATCATAGGGGTTTCGCTCTCGAGTCAACCCGTCAGGGGCGGTAGGGGAATGCACATCGGATTCGGGATTGCTCTTAGCTTCTCCTACATCATGTTTATGAAGGTTTCAACTGAACTGGCTACCGCAGGAGATTTGACGGCATGGCTGGCCGTTTGGATTCCCAACTTTATCTTTGCCGCCATCGCTTTAGTATTATACCGGATAGCCCCAAAATGACAGAAAATAAGTCTGCAAGGAGGATCCAATATCTCAATCTGGTCACTACCTCAGTGGCACACTTCTTCCATGATGTTTACACCGCTTTTCTTGCTCCTGTCCTTCCCATCCTGATCGATAAGCTTGGTATTTCACTTTTTCAGGCTGGCACGTTGTCGGTTTTTCAAAGGATTCCGACCCTTTTCAATCCATTGATCGGAATTCTGGCTGAAAAGGTAAGGTCAAAGTACTTCATAATATTTACCCCGGCCATTACAGCGATTAGCATGAGTATGATAGGACTGGCACCGACCTATTCTGTACTGGTGATTATCATGATGGTATCAGGTTTGAGTTCAGCCTTTTTTCATGTTCCCGGTCCGGTTGTGGTCAGAAGGCTTTCAGGCGACCGCCCTGGATTGGGAATGTCCTTTTTTATGGCTGGAGGGGAGCTGGCCCGAACCGCAGGTCCCCTGGTAATCCTGGGAGCCGTGTCGCTTTTTTCGTTTGAGGGGATATGGGTTCTGATGTTTTTCGGAATTGCAGCATCCATGGTGCTTTTTTTCAGACTCAAGGAGGTTGATCTTCGGAGAGACCGAAGCCAGATTCAGCAAAAGGGACATTACTGGCAGATTTTCAGGCAGTTTATCCCTATGTTCAGCTCTCTCAGTTTTTTCACCTTCTTTTTTGGGGCCATCAAATCCTCATTGACCCTGTTTTTGCCGACCTATCTCATCTTCGAAGGTTATTCTCTCTGGCTCGCCGGCATATCTCTATCGGTTCTGCAGCTAGCCGGCGTTGCCGGAACCCTGTTGGCCGGTCCCCTGGCCGACCGGATCGGTAACCGCAGACTTATGCGTTGGGTAGCCATCGTGACCCCCTTGATCATGTTGCTCTTCACCCGCGTAAACGTTTTTTTGGGGATTCCCCTTCTGATCATCCTTGGAGTCTTTCTCTTTGCTCCGGGTCCGGTATTACTGAGTGTGGTAAACAGTTCCAGAACGATGAACCTCCCCTTTCTAAACGGCATTTATTATACCATAAATTTTTTTCTAAATGCCGTGATGGTCATGATTATAGGTTGGATAGCCGACCAAATCGGCCTCCCGAACACCTATCTGCTTTCAGTAGGAGTCGGTTTGCTGGCGATTCCCTTTATTTGGCGAATGAAGTTTGAGTCATATGGCGAATCAAATCCAGCCGACACGGTTACCTGAGCCGGATGACCGCTTTTAAGGTTTTTTAACAAAAAGAGGTTAAACCGAATCCTGATACTTTTATCCAATACCCAAAACCGCTAAACTGTGGATATTCAAATTCAAGACCTGACAAAGATCTACCGGGGAGGAAGCCGGGCCCTAAACAGAGTAAACATTAGCATAGGGGATGGAATGTTCGGCCTGCTTGGGCCGAATGGCGCCGGAAAGTCAACCCTTATGAGGATATTGGTAACGCTGATGAAGCCAACATCCGGAAAGGTCTTTGTCAATGGCATGGATCTTCAGAGAAATCGACGCCAGGTAAGAACCCTGCTTGGTTACCTTCCTCAGGATTTCAGGTTTTTTGCGAAATACAGGACCTGGGAGTTTTTGGATTATTCGGCGCGGCTGGCTGGCCTTAAACAGGCTTCACATCGCCACCGGGAGGTTGAGCGGTTATTGGAGGAGGTCGGACTTTTTGAGGTTCGCGACAGAAATGCCAATCGCCTATCGGGAGGTATGAAGCGACGACTCGGGATTGCCCAGGCGCTGGTCGGAGACCCTAAGATCGTGATTGTTGACGAACCCACCACCGGTCTGGACCCGGATGAGAGAATTCGTTTCAGAAACCTGCTTTCAAAGATGACTGAACGGGAGATGATCATCATTCTTTCAACCCACATCGTTGGAGACATATCATCCTCCTGCAACAAGATGGCCCTCCTTGACAAAGGAAAGGTGGTTTATGACGGACCACCGGATGGCCTTCTTGAAAAAGCACGTGGACATGTATTCCAGGTTTCTGTATCCCACCTCGAATATGAGGAGATCAAGGAGAAGTACCAGGTGATATCCACCATTCCCTCTGTTAACGGATGGGATCTTCAGCTGGTTGCAGACCAGCTTGTCGGTTATGAGGGAACCCCGATAGAGCCCAATCTTGAGCATGCCTATGTTTATTTCATGGAGTATATTTTCGATTCACCAGATAATTTTTAAGTCATGGGATCATTCCAGACCATAAGGACCATAGCCCGGTTTGAGGCCATCCTCCTTTTCAGGAGCTGGTTTTTCAGGATCTTCACCGTCCTGATTCTGCTTTTTCTGTTTAGCATGAACTTGGGGGTACTTACCGAGGCTAACAGCAATTGGATCATCAGGGCCCTTCCGGCCAACATTCCATACTTCAATATGGTCTTTCTCAATACCGCCATGACATTTATTGCCATGTTTCTGGCCATTGATTTTCTGCGCAGAGATAAAAAACTCGACACCTCCGAGGTGATCTTTACGAGGTCGATGACCAATTGGGATTATGTATGGGGAAAAACCATCGGAGTTCTGTCCGTCTTTCTGGTTCTGCATATTCTGGTGCTTCTGATGGTCATGATCATAAACCTTGCAATCCCTGAAGTTGACATCCACTGGCTATCATACCTGGTTTATCCGCTCGTTATCAGTCTTCCTTCCATTCTTTTTATAATGGGTTTTGCCTTTCTGGTCATGTCATTGGTTAGAAATCAGGCCATTGCTCTTGTCATATTGCTTGGCTATTCAGGGGTTGTGATGTTTACCCTTAAGGATGGAGTTAACTTCCTTTTTGATTTCATGGCCATGAGGCTTCCCCTGATGCATTCAGATATTGCCGGATTTGGCTATGAGCCGGCCCTGTTGGTGCAGCGTCTGATATACGTGGCATTGGGCATCTCAATGATTTTCGGGAC
>CAYGOU010000051.1:0-14200 GCA_964351455.1 uncultured Porphyromonadaceae bacterium | reverse complement strand
TCACTCGTCACTCTTAATCCCACCGGCAGCTCCAGGTAGCTGGTGATCAGTCCGTATGCTTTGTAAGCCGGCATGGCGGTCCAGCGCATTCCGAAAAAGAGCTCAACGGCAAACCGGCGACCGGTTTTCAATGAAAGAGCGTTTAGGATTTCAAATCCGGTTATGTAAAGGGATTTTGGTCTGTACAGTGCCAGTCCGTTGATCCACGATGCCTCGCTTCCGAAGCGCAATCGCCGGTTCTCCCACCATGTTCTTTCGATTCCGGCGGATGTGAGCAGCAGGTTTCCCCAGTCGCTCACCCGGTACTCGAATCCGATCACAGGATCAACCCGGGCTCCCAGATTGTATGAACCACCGATACCCATTCCGAATCCGTTCATTCCCGGCTGATAAACCCGGTTGTAGCCGGGAGAGGGGTAGAAGGAGAGTTGCAGGTTGCAATTCCCCTGTCCGTAAAGTCCTGCGATCCCATGGCCCCAAACCACGATGAAAAATATCAACCTAATCCCACGCATAGTAGTCGAACATTTTTTGTAATAGTGATACCCAGACTGCTGTCTGCTCCTCCCGGGTGATGGTGGCCTCGCCGTCGCCATGCTGTTTTCCGTAATGGCCGAACTGAGCGTGGTTTCCTCCGGGAATCTCATAGTAAATGGTCTTGGGGTCGCGGGTAAGCGGAAGCTCTTCGGGCTTGCCTATGATATGGGCCGGCGGCAGGTAGGGAGCCGAATTGAGAACGATGTCCGGCTCAAGGATGCTGTCTCGTTCGCCCCAGACCGAGAGCACATAGTGATTCCAGCTGCTCAGGTTGTCTGCCGGCTGTGCATACGAAGCCAGCAGCAGGATACCGCGGAAAAACTCCGGGTATTTCGCCACGGTTGAACAGGCCATGACTCCGCCCAGGGAGTGGCCCCCGATGAACCATTGCTTGATCCAGGGGAAGCGGTCAAACATCCAGGCTCCCTCATGAGGATCAAAAATGGCGAGGTTGCCGGGCATTTTCAGGATCACCACCACATGTCCCTTTCCCGATTTCGCAAACTGCGACAGCGGTTCGATGTAGGCATGCGGGTCGACCAGTCCACCGGGATAAAATACCAGTCCTGTTCGTGCCGACCGCTCCCAATTGGGCGCAATCACGATGTAGTTTCTATCCTCCGTAACCGTCAGCACCCCCGAAACCTCCTGCTCTTCAGGGAGATAAGAACATCCAGCCAGAAACAATGCCAACCCGCCCAATCCTGCCAACCAACCGGTAAACCACCCACCTGTCGAATACATCATCAATGGATTTTGGATTCAGGAGATGAATATACTACTTAACCATCAACCAATAACCTGCAACCAGTAACCAGCAACCAGCAACCCGCAACCCGCCCATTTTTTCACTAATTTTGCCTCTCATGAACCCCTCCGATCTTTCATCTCTGCTGTCGCGGCTCAGGCAGCTGGCCAACCCAAAGAATGTTGAGGGAATGGCGCGTTTTGGCATCAATTCCGATCAGACCCTCGGTGTGCCGATGCCGGTGGTTCGAAAACTTGCCCGCGAAGCGGGAAGAGATCATGATCTGGCGCTGGCTCTTTGGGATTCAGGCATCCACGAAGCTCGCATTTTGGCTGCGCTGGTTGACGAGCCCCAAAAGGTGACGCCGGGTCAGATGGACCAGTGGGTCAGTCAGTTTGACTCGTGGGATGTGTGCGATCAGGTCTGCATGAACCTTTTCAGAAAAACCCCGTATGCCTTTGAAAAGGCGGTTGAATGGGCCGGCCGGAACCGCGAATTTGAGAAAAGGGCCGGCTTTGCCATGATGGCCACTCTGGCGGTGCATGCAAAGGATGCCGACCGTAAGCTTTTCGAAGAGTTTCTGGCAATCATCTACAAAGAATCCACCGACGAACGAAATTTTGTAAAGAAAGCGGTTAACTGGGCGCTGCGCCAGATAGGTAAAAAGAGCCTCTGCCTCCATGCCGAAGCACTGAAAACCTCCTTAGCGATTGAGAAGCTTGATTCGAAAGCCGCCCGCTGGATTGCGAAAGATGCCATCAGGGAATTGACCTCAGAGGCCCAGATGCAGCGGTTCATCAATTAGACAATTGACTCATTGCCTCGTTGTCTCATTGTCCCATTGTCCCATTGTCTATCTTTGCGTTAAACTCATCCTATGAACCCCCTTCTCCAACCCTTTACCGCTCCGTACGAGGCGCCGCCCTTTGACCAGATCCGCGAAGAGCATTTCACACCCGCCATTGAGGAGCTGATCAGAGTGACCGAGGCCGAAATCCGGTTGATCGCTGAGAATCCCGATGTTCCGGACTTCGACAATACCATCGTAGCGCTCGAGGCTGCCGGGGAGCGGCTCAATGTGGCATCCAACATCCTTTTTAATCTGAACCATGCAGAAACCAATGAGCGGCTTCAACAGGTGGCACAGGAGGTCTCTCCGCTACTGACCGGGTTTTCAAACCGGATGATGATGAATGAGACGCTTTTTGGCAGGGTAAAGGAGCTATACCTCAAGGCAGAGGGCAGAGGGCAAAGGGCAAAAGGGGAGATTGAGGGCAGAGGGCAGATGGCAGAAGAGGGGAGGGTGCTGGAGAACTGGTATCTGGATTTTGTGAGGAACGGGGCGCTGCTGCAGGGGGCTGATAAACAGCGTTTTGCTGAAATAAAAACGCGTCTGGCCACCCTCACACTGGAGTTTGCCGATCATGTGCTGGCCGAAACCAATGATTTCTTTATGCATCTGACCGGGGAGGATGAGCTTGCCGGATTGCCTGAATACGTACGCGAAGGTGCTGCCGGGGAGGCCAGTTCGCGCAATCTTGAGGGTTGGGTCTTTACCCTGCATGCTACCAGTTTTGTGCCCTTCATGAAGCATGCCGATCGCCGTGATCTGCGCGAACGGCTGTTCAAAGCCTTCTCGTTTAGGGCCAATCGCAACAATGAGCACGACAATAAGGCGCGGATGGCAGAGATTGTCAACCTGAGGCTTGAGATGGCCCGGCTTTTGGGCGACGAGCATTATGCTGCCTACCGGCTCAAAACCAAAATGGCGGAGCGGAGTGAACGGGTGATGCAGTTTCTCGACGAGCTTTACCGGGCGGCCTACCCTGCAGCAAAGCGGGAGTTTGATGAGGTCAGCGGGTATGCCCGCTCAAAGGGAACCGACTTTGAGCTGCAGGCGTGGGACTGGTCGTATTGGGCCGAAAAACTGAAAGAGAGCAAGTATGGTTTCCGCGAGGAGATGCTGAAGCCCTATTTCGAGCTGAGCCGCGTGATTCGCGGGGTCTTCATGCTCGCCGACAGGCTTTTCGGGATCCGTTTTGTGGAGGCCGGGGGTTATCCCGTGTATCATCCCGACGTGAAGGTTTACGAGGTGCTTGACTCTGACGGTTCATTCCTGGCGCTTTTCTATGCCGACTTCCACCCCAGGAAGGGCAAGCAGGGTGGGGCCTGGATGACCGATTTCAGAATGCAGAGCTGCCTGCGGGGCCGCATGGTCAGGCCACACGTCTCGATCGTTTGTAATTTTTCAAAGCCGACAGGCGACAAGCCATCGCTGCTTACCGTTGATGAGGTGAATACCTTTTTGCATGAATTTGGCCACGCCCTCCACGGGATGCTTTCGCAGGTCACCTTTCCGTCGGTGGCGGGCACCAATGTTTACCAGGATTTCGTTGAGCTTCCTTCGCAGATCATGGAGAACTGGATGGTGGAGAAGGAGTGGCTCGACCTTTTCGCAGAGCATTACGAGACCGGTGCGAAGATCCCCCAGGAGTTGCTTGACCGCATGGTGGATGCCCGTAATTTCCTCGAGGGTTATGCCACGGTCAGACAGTTGGGATTCGGGTTCAGCGACATGGCCTGGCACAGCCTGACCGAACCCTTTGACGGGGATGTCATAGAGTTCGAGCGATCAGCGACCGAGAAGGTGAGACTTTTTCCCAGGATAGAGGGGGCGGGATTCGGACCGGCCTTCACCCATATCTTCGCCGGCGGATATGCAGCGGGCTATTATGGCTACAAATGGGCCGAGGTGCTGGATGCCGACGCCTTTTCGCTCTTCAGCGAGAGGGGCATATTCAATCGTGAGGTGGCTGATTCTTACAGGAAGAACATCCTTGAGCGGGGTGGAAGCGAACATCCCATGGAGCTCTACCGCCGTTTCAGGGGCCAGGAACCTACCATCGATGCCCTGCTTCGCAGAAGTGCCCTGATTGAGCCCGAAGAGCACTGATCAGATCCCGAGAACAGCCATTCCGCCTTCAGAAGTTTCCTTGTATATCGATGGCAGGTCGTGCCCGGTCTGGTTCATGGTTTTGACAATCTTGTCGAATGTGATCAGATGACGGCCATCTGAAAGAAGGGCAAAGGTTGCAGTATTCAGGGCACGCTCAGCAGCAAAGGCGTTGCGTTCAATACAGGGAACCTGTACCAGTCCTGCCACCGGATCACAGGTCAGTCCGAGGTGGTGCTCGATCCCCATTTCAGCCGCATACTCAATCTGGTTGGGGGTTCCGCCCAGGAGCTGGGCCGCTGCGGCCGATGCCATGGCACATGCGGTGCCGATCTCTCCCTGGCACCCCACCTGTGCCCCTGAAATCGATGCGTTGTGCTTTACGATATTGCCCACCAGTCCTGCCGTTGCCAGTGCCCTGAGGATTTTCTGATCCGAAAAGCGATAGCTCTCCCTGAGCCGGTAGAGTACGGCAGGCACCACACCACTGGATCCGCAGGTGGGGGCGGTTACGATGATTCCTCCGGCGGCGTTCTCCTCGGTTACCGCCAGCGCATATGAGAATATAAGGGTTTTGCTGTGCAGTGAACCGGTGTAGTTCTTGGCTTTAACATGATAAGCGGCCGCTTTGCGCCTCACGTTCAGTCCCCCAGGAAGAATTCCCTCCTCCTCAATTCCCCGCCGGATCGATTCGCACATCACCTTCCAGACCTCAGAAAGATGGTTCAGTATCCCGGGACCCTCTGTAATTTCGACATATTCCCAGAAACCACGACCCGTCTCCTGCGTCCAGTTCAGGATCTCGTCCATGTTAGACATCCGGTAGAGGCTCTCAACGCTCTCCTCTTCGGTGAAGTCGGTGATTGTTCCTCCCCCGACACTGAAAACCTGCCATTCTCCCAGTTTTGAGCCAGCCTCGCCGATGGCTTCGAACAGCATTCCGTTTGGGTGCTGGGGCAGAAAAACATCGGGTTTCCAGATCAGCTCTGTTCGCTCCTCTCCCATCACGGCTATAATCGCCTGATCGGTGAGGTGCCCCCGTCCGGTGGCGGCAAGACTTCCATATAGGGTTATCCTGAAACGGCTGGCTCCGGGATATCGCTGGCTGAACTGCTCAGCCGCCTTCTTCGGTCCCATCGTATGACTGCTCGAAGGGCCCTGTCCGATCCTGTAAATATGTCTTATAGATTCCATGAATGCATGATTCAGGAAGCGAAAGTACAAATAGAATCAGAGGATTTGATGTGGACGGCCAGGTGTCCTGCTGGGTCTCTTTTTCAGTAGGTGCCGATGGATCCGATTTCAAGACGGAATGGCCCCTTCTTTTTGTCGCTGATGATGAAACCAACATCCCTGATGTTGCCAGGTTTGGTAATTCTCAGCATGGGCATCTTGCGACCAAACCAGAAGGCCCGAAACTCGGCATAAGGAATTCTGATCTCCTGCCAGCGGTCCTTTTCCGTTACAAAATAATGGTTGTAAGAGAATGCATTGTACTGATCGGAGGTATCGAGGGTGAGGCCATAGGTTCGTCCGTCTCCCCTGACCATGAGCCTGATCCCTTCAGATTCGGCAAATTGCGGATCACCTTTGGCTGTTCTGACCCAGGAGAAACCACCGCGGTTTTCAAGTGAAAGCGTTCCTTCGAAAACGCCTGTCCCCTCTTCCGATGTCCTGTATTTTCCCTGCGAAAGACCGCCCATGACCCCGTCGTTGATGATTCTCCAGCGCCAGTTGCTGCTCTCTTTGGGTAAACCGTCGTGGGCTAGACTTTCTAAGGGGATGTATAGTGCGGCTGACATGATGATGCTTAAAATCAACAGTTTCATAAACGTTTAATATATAGCTTATAACAATGATCTGTCGGAGATTGTTTCTATTTTTAGAAAAAAAAGTCATGAACATCAACCTTCTTTCAGCCAACCCCGAAGATCTTGAGGACCTGGTGCCCGACTCGGGATATAGTCTGGTTTCAAACCAGATACTGCGTGAGGGCAAAGAAATCGGTTTCATGTACCGCGACCGCCCGGAGGAGAAGGAGGACAGCGGGTGGCGCTTTCTTTCAGGAGAGGAGGAGCAGGAATATCTCGATGACGAGTCAAACAGCCGCTACATAGGACTGAACGCCGTGGCCAACATCGACCGCAGCATCATTCCCCTGCTGAAATCCCGCATCGGCTCTGAATTTGAAAAAATCGATGGCGCATGGCATCCTGTTGCCAGTCATTAATGATGGTGGGTGCCATGTCCCTCCCCATGGTGGTGTTCGTGATGTGCGCATGACTGGCCATTGTCGCTGATTTTGCCGTCGAGCCAGTCGCGAACCACCTGGTTTACATCTCCGTGGCAGCCTCTGACCACCTGAATGCCGCTGAACGCAAGCTTCTGCACTGCCCCTTCACCCATGTTGCCTGCCAGCATCAGGGTCACTCCCATGGCACTCAGATCGGCTGCGATGCCCGACTTGCAACCGCAACCCTGCGGGGAGGGTAGAATTTCGGTTTTAAGTATCCTCTTCTCTTCTACTGTAAATACAGTGTAAAGCTCACATTGACCGAAGTGCCCGTCGATTCTTCCATTACGGGTGGGTGCTGCTATTTTCATGATCATTATGTTGATAATTGGATATTTGTCTGCTGATTTTGATCGCCTTGCCCATAATCAGGGCCTCGGCGCTTTTCCGCCTTGCACCTTCCAGGATCCTTCCGAAAGTCTGCCGGGATATCCCCATCCTCGAAGCGGCCTCCTCATGGTACAGTCCCTCCAGGTCGGCGAGCCTGATGGCTTCAACCTCATCGGGTTCAAGAGATACCTCCTGGAGATGGATCATTGGAATCCCCGCAGGCTTGAAATAGCTGGTGCCGGGTGTGTTGCCGATCCTCCTGTGACACTTCATTCTGGGCATATGCCCAAAATTACTATAATATTTTGAATTCCCAAATATGCCAGGGGCATGCCTGTGCATTTCCCGGAGGCTTTAGCGTATTTCCCGGAGGCTTTAGCGTATTTCCCGGAGGCTTTAGCCTCCGGCAGTGCCATCAGAAAAAAAGAAATGCCGCCACCAACACCCTCAAATTCCCAACCTCAACCGAATTTGAAACCGCACCCTGACTGTTAAAATCGCCATAGGCCGCGGCGGTGTATTCGAGTTCGCCGGCAAAGCGCATCTTGCCCGAATTAAAGACCAGCCTGGGTGCCACCCGGTAAATATAATCGATGTTGGATCTGCTTCCGAACATGGTTCCATGTACCTCCTCATTGCCGATGGTGCCCAGATTTTTGGTGTACCCGCCGAAGAGTCCGACCTGGAATTTTGTGCCATTGCTCTGGATTTCGCTCCATACCGACATGGAGGTGAGCGGAGCGTAATCCTGCTGGTTGGTGATGGGATGGTTGTGGATGAGGGCGTAACTGCTGATACCCATGATATCGTGGCTGTTCTGTCCGAGTACTCCCTCGAGTTTAAAGGTGAGGGCCGGAATGCGGATCTTGAAATAGGCTTCGGTAATCATGCTGCTGACCGTTTCAGTGGCCAGCTCGTTGGCGTTGCTGACCAGTCGTGGACGGATGGTTTTGTAGCCGGTGCTGAATCCGGTGAGCCACTCATGTCCCCCGTCCCCCTTTTTATGGTACATCAGGTTCAGGTTGAACTCCGGCAAGCCGGTGCTTCTGAGCACCATGGATCCGCCATGACTGGTAAAGTCGCGCTGGACCAAAGCGGTGGCAGCGGCGCTGAAATTACCGGCGAACCAGGTAAACCTGACCTGGGGATTCCGGGCGAAGGGCTGAAAGGGGGCCCCGGTATTGAACGAGACCACATCCGGAAAGCAGCTGGTGATGAACATGGGATGCCAGGTCTGGCCGAAGAGCAATTCGGATTTCTCCCAGCGCAGTTTTCCGTAAGCGTGGCGGAGCCTGAATCCGTTGATGTCACCCTCGGAGGTTCCGAAGAATTCCCCTTCGATCATCCCGGTGACTTTGGCTCCCAAGGCATCGGGAGCGGTGATGTTGCCGGTGAGTCGGGTCTGAAGCGACATGATGTTGAAATTGGGGGCGCCGTTGATGTCTTTTCCATTGGCATCCAGGTTCTGAGCTGCGGGCCAGAGCAGGAAGTGCCCCTCTCTCAGGGCCACCGTTTGACGGCTGTCATAAATCACATCCGTTTTCACGAATCCGTTGAACCGGATTCCGAAGTTCTGATCCTGTGCCATCATCGGAAGAGAGAGCATCAGGAGAAGCAGGAGACTGTTGAGCTTTTTCATCATGAATATTTTTTTGTCAGAACTGGTTGCTGGTTGCTGGTTGCTGGTTGCTGGTTACTGGTTACTGGTTTGTTTCGCTTTGGGCACCGCCCCCTCTCCCCTGGGAGAGGGGGTATGGGGGAGAGGTACTCCTCACCTTTTCCGGAGGAAACATCCTTCTCAGCCAGTTGTCCTTTTTCTGCGGCCGGCCGAGCAGGCGGTTGAGGTTGTTTTCGGCCGTCAGGTTGCGGTCCCAGAGTTCAAGGGCCTTCTGATAATGACGTGCCGCATCCTCGTATTGACCGCGCATTCTGCACAGGATGCCCAGGTTGGTGTAGGCAACCGATAATCGCCTTGGGGTTTCGACCTGTGCATCGCGGATCTCCAAAATCCTGTTTTTAAAATATTTTTCAGCCTCCCTGTCGGTCCACCGACCGGTTTCTTCAAGAAAACTGCTGCGGATGAGGGGGGCGATAGAATCTTTCGCGATGGATCCGAATCTGTCGATCCAGGATTCATAGGAGCTGATAGCAAAAAGCAGGGCAGATTCAGCCATTTGATTGAGTGAGTCGGCAGGCAGTTCACCATAGAATTTTCCATGACGGTAATCGGGAATGCTGTCGCGGAACATCGAAATGGTGAGCCATGCGGCGGCGCGGTTGACATAGAGGACACCGGTCTCGTATGATTCGCGGTAGTGTGGAATGGCCCGGTAGCTGGCTTCGATCGAATCGAGTAGGGGAAATATCGAGTCGAGCTGCGAGAGTCGGGCATACCGGTCGTAATTGCCGTAGAGGTCGCGGGCCGGTGCGATGCGCGGGTCGACAGAGAGGTTTTTATCCCGGTAGTAGAACCGGACCACGATAAAAGCGATACCCACCAGCACCATCATGATAAGGATGAGGCTGCTGGTGGGTCGCTGTCGGAGTGAAATCATCAGGAGTGAACTTGTTCGATCAGGTATTTCCGGATCTCAATGGGAGTCTCTTTGGTAAGTTTCGAAACGATAATATTCACAATAATGGCCAGTGGGGCGCCAATGATGCCGAAGTACCACGGACCGAGCCAGTAGGAGATGCCCTCCTGCCATGGCAGGGAGGCTCCCGATCTTTCGGCCAGGAAGTAGGTCAGGGCAACAGCTGTGACCAGTGCTCCGGCGATCAGTCCTGCCACCGCTCCCGAGCGGTTTGAACCGCTCCACCAGATGCCGAGCAGGAAGAGGGGGAAGATGGTGCATCCGGCCATGGAGAAGGCAATGGCGACAATCTGTCCGATCAGTGCGAGGTCGAAGAGTGCGATGATGGTAACGATGATGGCCATCAGGATGGTTCCGAGGCGGGCGGCCAGAAGCTGCGACTTCGGACGGGCATTGGGATTGATCACCCGCACGTAGAGGTCGTTCGAAAAGGCCGAAGCACCCGCAACCAGGAGTCCTGATACCGTAGAGAAGGCTGCCGAAACGGCTCCGGCTGCCAGCAGTCCGACGATCAGGGGGTGAACACTTCCCAATTGGGCCGTGTAAACCACGATGGCATCCACAGCCAATCTTCCTACTTCAGGGTTGGCAGAAAGCACCTTTCCGAAGGCGGCGTAAGCCGGGGCACTCCAGTAGAGTATGCAGATGAAGAATAGTCCCCATACCACCGACCAGCGGGCATCTTTCGCTTTCGGAACGACATAGAAGCGCTGGATGACGTGGGGCAAACCGGCGGTACCCACCATCAGCGAGAAGGCGATGGCGATCCACTGGTAGAAGGTCATTCCGGTGGCCGGATCCCAGGGCATGGCATACTCCGGAGAGGGCGACAGTGCGAATTCATGGCCGAACGAATTGAGTAACTGGTTGGTTTCTGTCATGGGAATACCCGAGACGATGTCTGAAACCACCGAGCCGTAACCAATCTGCGGCAGCAGCCAGAAGTAGTCGAACTTGAAAGTCAGTACGAATAATGGGATCAGGAAGGAGATGATGATGATCACATACTGGATCTGCATGTTCTTGGTGACCCCCAGCATCCCTGAAATCAGGGTGTAGGTCAGCACCACTGAGCCTCCGATGATCACCGACCAGGTGTAGTTGAGTCCCATGATCCATTTGAACATCAGTCCTATGCCGCCAAACTGCCCCACACAATAGGCAATCGAGATCAGAATAGCGACGATGGCTCCAGCGGCCCTCAGTCCTTGAGAATAATAGCGGTCGCCGATGAAGTCTGCGGCGGTGTACTTTCCATATTTACGGATCTGTCCCGCCATCAGGATCAGCAGCAGCACATAACCCCCTGTCCATCCAACTACATAGGAAAGTCCATGGTAACCCGTACCGTACATCAGTGCTGCCATTCCCAAAAAGGAGGCTGCGCTCATCCAGTTTGAGGCGATGGCCATACCGGAACCCACAGGAGAAATGCTACGTCCGGCAGCATAAAAGTCGGCGGTGTCTTTGGCACGGAACATAATTCCCACCATCACGAAAAGCGCCAGGATGGCGATCATGATGACGGCCGGGCCCAGTTTGAATCCACCTTCAAGTGCCGTGGCCCCGGTGGCCGCGAAAAGGGTCAGCGGAGAAAGAAGCAGTATAGGAAGAATAATGCGTTTCATCAGATGTTTGGTTTTGGGGTTAATCTGCAATGTTCAGCTTGGCATTCATCCGGTCTATCCTAATGCAATAGAGCCAGCAAAGGCCCACGAAGAGGATCAGGAGGAGAATAGCTGTGTAGAAATAGTGGAACGGAAATCCCAAAACTTTGAAATCGGTCAGAAACGACTGATTGTGGATCAGGTAGGTCTTCATGATGTCGTTCATCCTGTTCAGATCTGCCGGTGGGGTGCCGGTAAAGGCCGATGAGACCAGCGACAGGGGCAGGATGCGGATCAGGGGATCATTCGTTGCGATGCCCGCAAGCGAAGCGGCCATCAATCCCAGTTCATTCCTCGCTGCCACATAACCGGGATCGGTGATGTCGGTCATGACAGCTTTGGCGGATTCAAAGGCGGCAATCCTGGTCGACAGGTCGGCTGCTGTGGAAGAGTCTGCAATCTGAAAAAGCGACCAGGTCACCACGCTTTCGAGCAGGATCTGCTCGTCGGCCTTGATGAAGATCTTACCCAGAACGGCCAGCGAGCTTTGCATGAGTCCCTGGTAATCCGACTCAACTGCTGTGCCCGACCCAACATTCGGAATCACAAGCTCGAAAGTGGTATAGGCTTTCTCCGGAGTGGGCTTCTCAAGCAGCTTCAGGGCAATCTGAAACCCGAATGTTGCGATGGCCCAGACGGTGAATAGTAGCACGACCAGGTTGCGGTTTAACCGCGCCTGGTCGGTGGTGGGTTTAAAAAAACTCAGACGGTAATCCTGATCAGGTGCTCCCATAAAGATCTGGTTTTAGGTTTGCTTGTTAGTTTTTTAACAACGCGCCAATATATAGAAAAAACCGGTTCGCAACTTTCGGGTTCAATACTATTTTGAGTTTCATTACCTTTCAGATCCAAAATTTTGATCCATGCCGAGATTACTCCTCTTTTGCCTCGCTTTGTCGATTTCGCTGGTCTCCGCTAATGGCCAGCATCATCCGCTGACATCCTCCTGGGATGATTTCATGAAACTAAAGAATGAGACCCCGTTCAACCTCGAATGGATCTCCATCGGTCCTGTTATGAACTCTACCCGCGTGGGAGCGGTTCAGGCCGATGAGACCCATCCCGGCACCTGGTACGTTTCATTCGGAACGGGTGGACTGTGGAAGACCGTCGATCACGGACTCACCTGGAAACCAATTTTCGAGGAGCAGCCTGCCCAGGGGATCGGCGACTTTGCCCTCGCCCCCTCCAATCCGGAGGTCATCTACGTAGGAACCGGCAGGAGCCTTAAGAAACCCAGAAATTTCACCCTTCCGGGGGTCGGGGTCTTTCGCTCTGACGATGCGGGCAATAGCTGGCGATACCTCGGACTCCCCGACAGCTGGCACATCGGTGAAATCGCCGTACACCCCCAAAATCCGGATATTGTTTTCGTGGCCGTGCTGGGCAAATTCTGGTCGCCCGACCCAAACCGCGGACTCTACCGCTCAACCAACGGCGGCCTCACCTGGGAGCATGTTTTACAAACCGATGAGAACACGGGTGCCAACGATGTGGTGATCGCCCCCTCCGATCCCGATTACGTTTATGTGACCACCTGGGAGCATTATCCCGGTTTGTCGGGAGCCAACAGCACCATCTACCGAAGCACCGACGGGGGGGCCACCTTTGAGAAGGCCGACCGGGGCTTTGCAAAGGGACCGAAGACCGGACGCGTCGGACTGGCGGTCTCATACCAGGATCCCCTCAAGGTTTATGCCCTGGTCGACAACCTGAACAGGGATAAGAACCGGGGTGCCGAATACTATGTCACCATCAACGGAGGTGATAGCTGGGAGAAAACGCATCAGGAGGACCTGCTCATATTCCCGGGCATTGGCTGGTATTTCACCGATACCTATGTCAATCCTCAGGATGACCGCCTGGTCTACCTACTGGGCGTCAGGGCGGTTCGCAGCCAGGATGGCGGCAAAACCTTCAGCATGCTTGCCGGCGATGTGTACCACCTCTTTCCGAATGAGGCCATTCCCCTTCACCTCGACCACTGCGAGATGTGGGTCAATCCCCTGAATCCTTCAAATCTCCTGCTCGGCAACGATGGCGGTTTTTATGTGACCTATGATAAAGGGGGATCCTGGATGCACTATAACAACATCCCCACCGGTGAATTCTACGACATTTCGGTCGACAGCCTCGATCCATACCGTGTTTTCGGGGGTACGCAGGACAATTCATCGGTATTTGGACCGGCACGGGAGTATGACCCGCGGTTTGCCGATGGGTGGGAATACATCTGGGTGGATGCCTGGGCCGGCGGCGACGGGTGCGTCACCCTGGCCGACCCCGAGGATCCCACCCTGATATACACCTCCTCGCAGCACGGCAACATCTTCATCATGGACCTTGATGCCAGGCAGAGCAGGGGCATTCGTCCCGGTTTGCCCAAAGGTTCAAAAGAGACGCTGCAGTACCAGTTTGTGACACCCTATATCCTGTCAAATCATCCCCCGGAGAAACCCGGGGATCGTTACCGCCTGTATCATGCCGGAAATTTTGTTTTCAGGAGCGACGACCGGGGAGAGAACTGGAGCCTTATTTCGCCGGATATATCCCGATCGTCGGATCCGGCAAAGGTTGGAGTGGCTGCCGGCGCCATCGCCGAATCGCCGCTCGACAGAAACCGCCTCTTCACCGGAAACGACCGGGGGGCCTTTTGGATCACGACCGATGGGGGAGAGAACTGGCTGGAGCGGTCGGCGGGATTACCAAACGCATACATCCGGTCGATTGCGGCCTCAAGGCACCACCCCGACCGGGTGTATGTGGCCCTTACCGGCATCAATTACGATGATCTGGGCAGACATTTGTATGTTACGGAGGATCTCGGACAAAGCTGGCGCGACCTGGGCGGGAACCTGCCCGATGAGGTGGTGAATGTGGTGCTCGAGGATCCCTGGTTTGAGGAGGTGATTTACGCCGGAACAATCAGGGGAGTTTACCTGTCTGTTGACCGGGGCACCACCTGGTCGCTTTTCGGTTGCGGCATGCCGGTGATTCCGGTCAGCGACCTTGACATCCAGATGCGCACCCGCGATCTGGTAGCCGGCACCCACGGCAGGGGGATTTACAAGCTAAACT
>CAYGOU010000050.1:13932-14402 GCA_964351455.1 uncultured Porphyromonadaceae bacterium | reverse complement strand
CTTGTCATTGCTCATGAAACTGCACATGGTGGTATCGTTGACCAGCATGACCGGTCCTTTGTGGCACCATCCGAGACAATTGGCCGTAAGCAGAGTAAACTGCTTATCGCCTGTAGTATCACCCACCTTGATCTTCAGAAAATTTTCAAGGGTTTCTATAATCTCATCCTTACCCGCCATATGGCAGGATATGGTCTTGCAAACCCGAATAACATACTTTCCTCTCGGTTTTACATCGAGAAAGGTATAAAAGCTGGCCGTTCCGTAAACCTCCGCAGCTGAAAGGTCAAGGGCTTTAGCCACACTGATCATGTCTGTGTCGTCAAGGTAATTCTTGGCCCCGACGATTGCCTGAAGGACAGGCATCAGCGCTTTGCGCTCTTTCCCGTGGACCCGGGTTACATCGTCAATAAGTTTCTGAACATCAACCATTTTAACTCCTTTTCTTGGTTTTGATTTTGGCTAAATAA
>CAYGOU010000050.1:0-13922 GCA_964351455.1 uncultured Porphyromonadaceae bacterium | reverse complement strand
ATAATGATGAGAACCGATCTTTTGAAAATCAGTGTTAAAAGTATAACAGCAACTCACGTTTAAACATGACTATTATTAGCCGAAAACCTGATAAAAGTCATTAAAATCAGTGGTCCTTGTCAGCCAGCACTGGCTTTGCGGCTTTTACCATTTATGGAAGGAGACTCCTCAAAAATGGTTTGAATGATGGCAGCCGGTTTACGGTATACCGGCATTAAAACGTGAAAGATGGCGCCTTCCCCAACCGGAGATTCGGCCCATATCCGGCCTCCCATTTTCTCAACAAGCAGATTTGCAATGGTAAGTCCGAGTCCTGTTCCATGATAAATCCTGGCATGGTTCGGAATCCCCTTCTGAAAGGATTGAAAAATCCTTTCAAGGTCGTCAGGGTGAATGCCCGGACCGGTATCCTGTAGTGAGAACCTGACATGTGTGCTTGCCTCAAGCACACATGAAAGAACCAGACCTCCCTCCTCCGTAAATTTGGCAGCATTTTCAGACAGGCATTCAAAAACCTGTATCATTCGTCTGAAATCCACCTCCAACGGAATGGACTTGATTTCTTCTTCAAAATTGACGGTGCAACTCAGATGGTTCTTGCCATACTTTGCCAAGGCAGTCTGCATTTTTTCCATTAACGGTCCGATCAATTCACCCGCTTCTACTGCCTTGAGGTCCACCAGCAATTGTTCTGACTGAATTTTGGCCATCTCAACCATATTGGTCACTGTGCCCAAAAGACGAAAACCGTTCTCCAGTAGTTGCTGGGAATAAAACTTTCTCTCCTCAGCAGTCATATCAACCTCACAAATCAATTCGGCAAAACCAACGATGGCATTCATCGGTGTCCTGACCTCATGCGAAAGATTGGCCAAAAACGAGGATTTCAGCCGGTCACTCTCCTCTGCTTTCTCCTTGGCCAGGATCAGGTCGTGGTGGTTGAGGTTGCGTTCGATGGCTATGGATAGATGTTCTGCTACATACTCCAGCAGCTCCTGGTCTGTCTTGTCATACCTGACCGATGCATCGCGGCTCTCCACTGCGATCAACCCCAGCACATGGTCATCAACCTTAAGTGGCACACCAAGCCATGATCTTGGATGGTGGCCCGAAATGGTGATTTCTCCAGATTCAATCCATTGCCTCAATTTCGACTGATTCACCAAAAGTGACTCAGCCTGATTAATGACCATTCCGTTCAACGTATTTTGAACACCATACTCCTTGATATTGCCGTCGCCCGGAACCTGGAATACGGGTTCAATTGCCTGCTCCCGATCATGAATGAGACCGATCATGAAGTGGTTAACATTCATGACCTGAGAGAGCTGCTCATGCACATACCGGTAGACCTCCTGCAAATCAGAGCTGCGGTTAAGTGATCCTGAAATCCGGTAAAGCATGTTACGTACCTTGTCAGCATAACTTCTTTCAGCTATCTCCTCCTGGAGTTTCTGGTTTGCCTCCTGAAGGTGCCTTGTCTTTTCAGTCACCTGGTTATCGAGATCCCTGGTCAGCTTTTCGAGATGATCTGAGGTCTGCATGTGCTTATAAATCTCTCTCTTCAAAGTCTCGTTCATCGTGGTGATGTTCTCCCAGTTGACAAAGCTTAACAATTGCCTCCGGTATAACATTCTCGACAAAAACGACATCATTGTTAACACAAGTGGAAACAGGAAAAAGGCCAGATCGCCCATCACCAACTGACCACCTTGTATCCCGGCAATCGCAAAGCCGGTAATTCCAGCCAGAAGAATCAGGAGCGTTTCAATCAATGGCAGCACCAGAATTGTTGAAAGAAGAACCATCACCAATATCGGGAGAAGCAACCCAAGCGATACCATTACAGGGGTAGTTGAAAACCAGAAAGCCCATGAAACCGCTCCCAGAGAGAAAATCGCCACAGGTATTCTCAGCGCCCAAACGGGCAAACGGTATTTGTGTCTTTTTACAAAAAATAGCGCAACCAAAAGAACCACTGACAAAACCACAAAAAGCAGGTTGGGCCATCCATGCACACCTCCCTGCTCAACCAATTTACCAGTCCTGATCAAACCCGAAATCTGCATCAGGATCATCACCGGAGAAGAAATCAGCAGCGTCCACCAAATCCTCTCACGATTGTCAAGGCTGATGTCGCGGTGAAAAGATGAAATAACGTCAGAAGCCATCTTTGAATACTTCCGTCGAAGCCACTCATTTATGATCCACACGTTTTTCATCCAGTCTGACCGCCAAAAGGGAGATCAAAATACGTGAAAATCCAGCAATAACAGGTATTCCAAATTCACTATTTGACCAAATACGCCTGTTCTTCAGCTAAAATACCAGCTCCATCTCCTCAACCAGGTGCTTCGCACCGGCAAAACGATCAATTATGAACAGTATATATCGAATATCGACACTGATGTTCCTGCATAGATCGGGATCGTACATGATGTCGCTCATGGTTCCCTCCCAGTTACGGTCGAAGTTGATTCCGATTAAATGACCATCGGCATTGATCACCGGACTTCCGGAATTACCTCCTGAGGTATGGTTTGATGCAATGAAACAAACCGGCATCTCTCCTCCCTGACCGTACTGACCATAATCCTTGTTGTGGTAAAGCTCCTTCAGTCTGGTGGGTACCCGGTAATCGTAAATATCAGGATTGTCCTTTTCAATAATTCCCTGCAGGGTTGTGTAGTGCTTGTAGCGAACTCCGTCGGCAGGATAGAATCCATCAACCTTTCCGTAAGTCACGCGTATGGTTCCGTTGGCATCCGGATGCAACATCTTTTCGGGCTGCATTTCAATCTGGGCAGCCATATATAGTCGCTGCAATACAGGGACTTCAACCCTACCCTCCTCCAGTCCGGGTTGCACCACTTCCGTCAGTAATTTTTCAATGCTGCGGTTCAGCAGGTATGCGGGATCTTTTTCAAGATTGCGGATAAAAGCCCGGTTCAGCTTCTCAAGGTTTGCAACTACCTTCTCTTCGGAACTTAATGCAGAACGTGAAAAAAGGTCCGCTGCAAATCTCCCAAAATCACCTCCCCAGTTCCGGTTGATCTCTTGCAGGTAGAAGGGCTGGAACTCAGGATTAATTCCCTTGACATAAGCCTCCAGCATCGCTCCCAGTATTTTCTGATCTGTCGGTGCGTCGTAATCCTTGAAATATCGCCTGACCTGAGGTATCATCCTGGTTGCCAACTCGCCAGCCTCCGTAACCTTACCCTCATTGTAAAGTGAAATAACTGAATTGAAACTTCCGGCAAAGCCGATGATCTCTGCTGCCAGTCCAGCCTCTCTTGCGTAGGTATTGGCCAGTTCAAATGGCCCCTGCTTCTCCATGATGGAGGCATAGCGGGCAAGTATAGTTCCATAAAGCGAACTTCTTTCGGCATCCTGCTCAACCCAGGACTGAAACTGCTGCTCGAATGCAAGTTTTCTGTTTATGGCATCCAGCCTATTTAAACCTTTCAATACCCCCTGGTTCTTCTTCCAGCCGTTGGCAATGCCAGATTTCTTGGCAGAATATTGTATCCGGATTTTAGGACTGCTATTCATGGCCTTTTCCATCAGGTCGATCCTGATGGTTCTCAAATCAATCGATGCGGGAATTGAATAGTTGACCTGGTTAGCGATTGCAATGGATGGGATATAGGCCGTTGTACGACCGGGATATCCAAAAACCATGGTAAAATCCCCTGATTGAACCCCTTTCATGGAAATGGGTAGGTGCTTACGGGGTTGATAGGGAACATTATCATTCGAATAGGCAGCCGGTTTGTTATCCTTCCCTGCATAAATCCTGAAAAGACTAAAATCCCCGGTATGTCTGGGCCACATCCAGTTATCGGTTTCGCCCCCGAATTTTCCTATGGCCGATGGGGGAGCTCCAACCAGCCTGACGTCCTGGAATACTTCGTTAACAAAGAGAAAATACTGATTCCCGTCAAAAAAGGCAGCTACCCTTGCCGAGTAATGAGTTCCGGCAACTGCCTCCAGCTCAATCTTACGGCTGTTTTGCCGAATGACGGCCGAACGCTCTCCGGCGTCCATGCCAGCAGTTACTCCACCCAGCACCTGGGCTGAAACATCTTCGATCCGAATCAGAAAGGTTACTGATAATCCGGGATTTGACAACTCCTGCTCTCTTGTCATGGCCCAGAAACCATCGGTCAGGTAATCGTTCTCAAGCGTTGAATGCCGCTGAATCTGACCATAACCGCAGTGATGATTAGTCAGGATGAGTCCTTCAGCCGAAATCACCTCGGCGGTGCATCCGCCTCCAAAGTGAACGATTGCGTCTTTAAGGCTGGCCCTGTTAACGGAATAGACATCCTCAGCCGTAAGCCTGAAGCCCGCCTTTTGCATATCCTGAATTTTGTACTTTTCAAGCAGAAGCGGAATCCACATGCCTTCATCTGCCCTGGCAAAGCCTGTTGCCATCATTCCAAACAGCGCAGTCAGCCATAAGAATCGGTTAAATCTCTTTTTCATAACATTTCATCGGTTATAATGGGTAAATGATTTCAATTCCTGATAAAGGCGCTGTACCGGAAGTCCCATGACATTGAAAAAAGAACCTTCGATCCGGCTGACCCCCACATAGCCAATCCACTCCTGTATGCCGTAGGATCCTGCCTTGTCAAAGGGCAAATAACGATCTATATAGGCATCAATCTCCTCTCCGGTCAATTTCTCAAACCAGACGCGGGTCAGCGAATCAAATAGGTGTTCCCGGCCGGGAGAGGTTATGCACACTCCCGTAACCACCTCATGACAAACTCCGGATAGTCTGAGAAGCATCTCCCGCGCCTCATCCTTGGTGTTAGGCTTGCCCAGAATCCTCTGGTTAAGCACTACAACGGTATCTGCTGTAATCAGAATATCCATTTCATTCAAATCACTCAGGTAGACTCTCGCCTTTTTTCTGGCAAGATAACCCGGGGCTTCATAAAGATCCATCCCATCAGGAATGGTTTCATCCATTGCTTCTTTCAGCCAGACCGTAAAGGGGATCATGGCCTCCTCCATAAGCTGTTGCCTTCTTGGCGAACGGGATGCCAGAAATATGCGGTAGTTGAGCAGATGCTCATAAAAGCCTGTCATTTCAGAGGTACATTCTGATGAGAAAGTGGGCCACCGGAGCATATGCCAGTCCGAATAGCATGATCATCTTCAGCAATATGCTCATGCGATGGAATTGCTGCTGGGTACTTGCCGTACGGTTCATCAGCAGCAGAGCCAGCAATGGTATGCCAAGCAGGGTGACAGCATAGGCAAGGCTGGCCGGGTCATGGAGATAACTGGCAAAGAAAAAGGCCAGCACCGCCATGGTAATAAGTACCAGAATGGCAATGATTTTGCGGGTTACCTGCAAGCCCCTTGATACCGGAAGCGTAACACTGCCTGCCTCAGTATCCCCCTCGAGATCTTCAGCATCCTTAACAATCTCCCTGATCAGGGTGGTCATAAAGGCAAAAAAAGCAAATGATCCGGTCCAGAACAGAATGATTCTGAATCCTCCCGGAACCAGGGTGACAAATTCAGGGTAGCTCTTCACCAGCAGCGGATACTCAAAAAGAACCACCAGCAAGGGTACCAAACCGGTCAGCACGGCAACGGTGAGATTTCCAACCACTGCCAGGTGCTTTAGCCTTGCTGAATAGATCCAGAGAAAAACCGGGGTAAATATGAATATCAGCGCGAGCCATGGTAGCCTGAAGTAGATTGACAGAAAAATCCCGATTGCCGCCCCTGCCATGTTGGTGAATACATGTGCCTGCATAACCCTGCGCCGCGCAATGTGGATGTCAACCACCACCCGGTCTGGGTGGTTGATGCGGTCGGCTTTGACATCATGATAATCATTGATCAGGTATCCCGCAGCGGTTATCAGCAGGGTAGCCAATACCAACAGGATAAACATCGCACCGTCAACCTGAAGGCCAAGTCCGTAGCGATCGAGGATAGGTCCGATCACCGTGAGCCTCATCAGATACATTACAAGAACTACCATCAAAAGGTTTGGCAACCTGATCAATCTGGAAATATGCCTCAACATCGTAATCATTGCTTACAATATGTCCCAGTATCCCTGAGCCCTCAGCACCTGTTCAATCACATCCCTGACACAGCCTGTTCCACCTGCAAAAGGTGAGATATACATCGACACAGCCTGGATTTCTGAGGCAGCATCGCTCGGACAAACAGGAATGGCAACCCTGCGCATCACCTCCAGGTCAGGGAGGTCATCTCCCATATAAAGCACCATAGAGGCATCCAAATGATGCTTTTCCATAAACTTCACCAGATCAAGCCACTTGTCAGGAGAATTAAGAAAAACATCCTCCGTACCCAGGTTATGAAAACGAAGACGGATATTCTCAGATCTGGCTCCGGAAACAACCGCTACCGGAAATCCATGCCTTAAAGCCTGCTGGATGGCAAAACCATCCTTGGTGTTCATGGTCCTCATCAGCTCACCATCGGGATGCAGAACCACCTCGCTGCGGGCCAGCACACCATCAACATCAAAAGCAAATGCCCTGACTCCCTTAAGTGCCTCTTTATAAAACGCCATGGTTGGATTGGTTACCTTGGTTTATCATGAAAATGCTGAACTGAGGAGGATATCTTATCATACAAGTCCTGTAATTCAGGATCAAAGGCAAGCAACTCCCTGTGCTTCCTCAAGGTTCTGCGGTCGTGCCTGATGGCAGGACCGGTTTGAGATTCACTGGCTCCCCTTGCCATAGCCTTTTCGAAGGTCTCTCTGATCAGCGGCTGAAGCCATTTTCGCGGAATTCCGAACCGATCGGAAAGATCAAAAGCCCTGGCAAGCATGTGGTTTGAGAAATTGCTTGCCCAAACCGCGGCAAGGTGAAGCTGCATTCGTCTGAGCGAATCCAGTTCAAAAACATGGGGAGTAAGTTCCAGGGCAAGCGACCTCAGCATCTCGAGAGAATCAGGATCAGAGGCTTCGATGAAAATGGGAACCTCCTCCCAGGTCACCTCCCTGCCTGGAGAAAATGACATCAGGGGATAGAAAACCCCCTTGGGATCCCTTCTGCAGGCCACCAGGGACATTGGACAGCTTCCGCAGGTGTGAACCACCAGCTGGTGAAAAGCCGAGACATCCTGAATAACCTCAACCAGTGCATCGTCTGGAATGGTCAGAAAAAGCAGGTCAAGCCCGGTGTTCAAGTCTGAAATACGGTCGCTGTCGTCGGCCCCGGTCAGTTCAGCCAACCTGTTGGCTGACAGGGGATTTCGACTGATCACCTGAACGATTCGGTGACCCCTCTCGTGAAAAGCTCTGGAGAGATGGAATGCCATGTTTCCGGCTCCAACAAAACCGATATCCAGACTTTTCCCTGATCCCATGATCCGAAAATAACCAATTGATGTCAATAAATATACCGGTTCTCTTCGATCATTCTGGATGCTATTTGCCGGCGCAACTCCTTAACATTTACCGGCTCGTAAATGACCCAGCGTTCAAGCGCCGATACAAGCAGTTCGAGATCTGTCCCCTCAGCAAATGAATAGATGGCATCGCGGGCTGACTTTTCCACGGCACCAGTCACATCATGAACCAGAACGTCAACAATATTCTTCCTCAATTCCTGGTTGGCAACAGATGGCATTGAATCTAGTTTCCATACCCTTAGAAGTGAAGATTCTGCCACATATATACCCATGATCATATCAGAAAGATTGTTAAGAATCTCCTGTTCAAACATCCATTTGCGGTCAAACTTGTTGATCAGGGAGTGCAGCAGGGCCAAGGTCAGTTTCTTTAGCCTGACCAAACGAAACTGTTTACGTTCAAAGTACGATTCAGGCATCACTTCAGGCTGGGCCTTACCGGATAGCGCTCCGTAAGCTTCTGCAGCAGATTCATAAAGGGGTATCTCTTTCTTCTGTCCCCTTTTCAGGAGCGTATCGACCACCAGGATACGGTTGATTTCGTTGGTCCCTTCGAAAATCCGGTTGATTCTCGAATCACGATACCCACGGTCGACAGGCATTTCCGCCGAGAACCCCATTCCCCCGAAAATCTGCACAGCCTCATCCGCAATATAATCGAGTGCTTCTGAACCATACACCTTCAGGATGGCAGCCTCAATGGCCATTTGGGCAAAGGCACTGATAACCGCCTGCTCCTTTTCGCAATCGAATTCATAAGCGGAAGCCACCTGGTCAACATTTTTTGAGGCCCTATAGACTGCCGACTCAGTGGCAAAAGTTCGCACCACCTGCTGAGCCAGCTTATGCTGTATGGATCCGAAATTTGAGATCAGCATACCAAATTGCTTGCGCTCATTGGCATACCTGACCGACTGCAGCACCGCATTTTTGGCTGCACCAATCACATTTCCTCCCAATTTCAGCCGCCCCATATGAAGGATGTTCAGGGCAATCCTGTAACCCTGTCCCCTTCCCCCTAACAGGTTTTCAACCGGAACCTTCACATCGTTAAAAAAGATCTGTCGTGTTGACGAACCCTTGATTCCCATCTTCTTTTCCTCCGGATTGAAGGTGATACCTTCAAAACCTCGCTCAACAATGAAGGCGCTCAACACCCGGTCGTCATCAATCTTGGCAAAGACGGTGAAAACATCGGCAAATCCGGCATTGGTAATCCACATCTTCTGCCCGTTCAGTATGTAATGGGTTCCATCGGCTGTAAGGGTCGCCCTGGTCTTTCCGGCATTTGCGTCCGATCCGGCGCCAGGCTCGGTGAGGCAGTAGGCGCCCTTCCATTCGCCAGTCGCCAGTTTGGGTAGATATCTCTTTTTCTGAAGGTCATTTCCGTAGTATGCGATTGGAAGAGAGCCTATACCGGTGTGACATGAAAAGGCCACAGCAAAGGAATAACCGGCACCGATTACCTCACTGGCAACCATGGATGTCACAAACGACTGACCGAACCCATCGTACTCCTCATTGATCGAGATACCCAGCAACCCCAGTTCCCCAGCCTTTTCAAGCAGCGAAGGCATCAGTCCCTCTTCCTGACTGTCGATGCGGTCAAGAATAGGAAAAACTTCAGTATCCAGGAAATCCTGGCATGTCTGAGCAATCATTCGTTGCTCCTCATCAAACTCCTCCGGGATGAATACCTCTTTCGGATCGGTCTCCATGACCATAAATGAACCACCTCTGATAGGACTTACCTTTTCCATAAGTTATTTGTTTTTGTTTCTGATCTAAATATCAAGCATTTCAACAACAAGTTCAGCCAGATCCCTGACCAATATTTCCTCTTCACGGTTGTTGTATTTCATTCCATCTGTCATCATGACGAGGCAATACGGACAAGCGGTTACAATGATCCCGGCCCCTGTAGCCAGGGCATCATCCGAACGCTCCATGAACACCTCGCGGTGTCCGGGCTCTGCCTCCTTGAACATCTGCCCCCCCCCGGCTCCACAGCAAAGGGCGAAGCTGCGCGAACGTTTCATCTCCACCGTTTTCCCGCCCAGAGCATGCAAAACCTCCCTTGGAGCCTGATAGATTCCATTGGCCCTGCCCAGATAGCAGGGATCGTGATAGGTAAAGAGGCTGTTCCTGAAATGATCCGGATTTACCGGAATCCGGCCCAACCTGATATGATCCAGCAGGAACCCGGTGTGATGTATCACTTCATACACCCCGCCAAGATCCGGATATTCATTTTTAAAAGTATTGAATACATGGGGATCACATGTCACGATTTTTTTGATCCCGTAAGAGTTCAGGAGCTCAATGTTGGTCAGCGCCTGCATCTGAAAAAGCATCTCATTGCCTGACCTGCGCGCAACATCACCACTGGATGACTCCTCCACTCCCAGCACTGCATAATCACACTTAAGGTAGGTCAGAAGCTTTACAAATGCCCTGACAACCTTTTTGTACCTGTCGTCAAAGGCACCGGCACTCCCTACCCAGAACAGATATTCCGGGATGCGTCCCTCTGCTGCAACTTCCGACATCACCGGAACCTTAACTTCAGTCATTCGATGTTCCATATCATTGTCTCTCTTTGATGAAGAGGTCTCTGGCCCAGTTCATACGGTCGTGTTGCGAAAACTGCCAGGGAGCACCGTTGTTTTCAATATTTGAGAAGATTGCATTCAGCTCTCCGGGAGCTGCCGCCTCCTCCATGACAAGGTATCTCCTCATGTCAACAATCAGCCGTGGGTGGTTGATGTTAATCGGGCATTCCATGGCACAGGCATTGCAGGTGGTGCATGCCCACAGCTCCTCTTCGGTGATGATATCCCTGATGAGCGAACGACCGTCATTAAAGCCTTTTCCTTCGCGAACCAAATGTGGACCGCGCTCCTTCATTCTTGCCCTCAGATCCATCATGATCTTTCGCGGAGAGAGGCGCTTGCCTGTTATATTGGCCGGACAAACCGAGGTACACCTCCCGCATTCTGTGCATGCCAGTGAATCCAGGTAATTCTTCCAGTTTACATCCTCGGCATCCCTGACCCCAAAGCGGGGCACCTCATCCGAATCATGACCGGTCTGAGCCGATGGGTCAAGCATCAATCTTACTTCACGGGTTACCGATTCCATATTCTCAATCTTACCCAGGGGATCAAGGCTGCTCAACATGACGTTAGGCACCGACATAAAGACATGAAAATGCTTTGAGTAGGGCAGATAATTTGCAAAAACGAATATCAGCAGGATATGCGCCCACCAGTTCACCTGGTGTCCCAAATGTAGCCATGCATCATCCATTTGGCCAAGCAATCCCGAAAGAACTGCAGAAACAGGATAAACACCCACCATCTCATGGTTCGCGGATGCTGCCCACCCCAGGTAAAAGGTATTCATTCCCAGCAAGGTGAGCATCAGAAGAAGAATCAGGGTCAGCGACAGGTTGGCATCGGTGTGGCTGCGATGCTTCATCTCCTCCCCTGTGAATCTTTTGATTTTAAGAAAGATTCTTCTGAATAGAAAAGCCAGAATCAGCAAAAATATGATAAATGCGAACAGGTCGCCTGAAGCCATCAGCACATCATAGAACCCTCCTGTAAACCCAAGAATTCTCTCTGATCCGGTAAGACCGTCAATAACCATTTCGAGGCTTCCCACCAGGATTACACAAAATCCCCAGAACACCACTGCATGCATGAAACCGGTCACCGGCCTGCGCAGGATCTTGTTTTGTCCCATTGCAACAGCCATGGTCATTTTGAACCTCTCAAGGATAGTTCCCCGCAATTTGTAGGATTGGGTCAATCTGAAAAACCGGATGAGCCGCACAGAGGTCCACAAAAACACCCCAAGGGTCAGCAAGAGTAAAAAGGCAAAAACCAATTGCTTTACCATACTGTGCAGCGATTAGCTCCTGGCTTCGCGGACAGCCTGAACCAGATCAGGCAGCACCTTCAGGGCATCTCCGACGATTCCGTAGTCGGCAGCTTCAAAAATCGGCGCATCCTTGTCGGTATTAACCGCTACGATACATTTTGAGGAGCTTACCCCGGCAAGGTGCTGAATGGCACCGGAAATGCCAAAGGCGAAATAGAGGTTGGGAGCAATGATCTTGCCGGTCTGGCCGGTATGCTCTTCATGGGGCCTCCAGCCTTCATCAGACACAGGTCTGGAGCAAGCTGTGGCAGCTCCCAGAAGAGATGCCAGCTCTTCAATAGGTCCCCAGTTTTCTTTTGCCTTCATTCCCCGGCCACCTGAAACCACGATATCGGCATCGCTGAGCAGAATCTTACCGGTCTGCTTTTCGGTTCGGAGCAGTGAAAGGGCAGGCTTGGGAGAAGAATCCGGCTGGTAATGCTCAACCGATGGAACTACAGGGTTGTCAATGACTTCATAGGAATTCTGTGCGAGGGTAAGTACCTTGCAGCCGGTTTCAATAACCTGGCTGGCAAAGGCTTTCCCCGAAAAGACCTTCTTTCTTACGGTAAAAGGACTAAATGAAACCGGCAGGCCATGCACTCCTGTGGCCAACCCCGCACCGAGGCGCACAGCCAGCCTTGGAGCCAATCCTTTGCCTGTATTATTATGGGCCATCAAAACAATCTTTGCACCCCTTGCAGTTGCAATGTCGGCAATGAGCCTTGCGTATATCCGGTCATCCAGAAGGCTGAAATTTTCATCCTCAACGGCAACGATGGTGGAGACTCCATATTTGGCCAGCCTGGCCAGTTCGTCAGGTAATACCTTACCAATTGAAAGCGCCATTACCGGAAGGTTTAACGCTTGCGACAAACCCGATGCGTAGGACAATAATTCAAAGGTCAGTTTCTTGAATTTTCCGTCCCAGTTTTCAGCAAATATCAATATAGCCATGTTGATCTTATTTCTGATTTAGAAATGATTAAAGCACTTTGGCTTCATTCTGAAGCAATCTTACCAGCTCTCCCACCTCCGCGGCATTAACCATTCTGCAGGGCGGCTTGGGAGCCGGAAGCTCAAACCCCACCATGCTGGTTGTCCTGGATGCGTCAAAAGGCTGAAGCAGATCGAGCGGCTTTTTCCGGGCCATCATGATTCCTCTCATTGCGGGTATTCTGGGCTCCTTGGCTATTCCTTTCTGAACAACTACAACCAGTGGTAAAGCCACCTTCAGCTCTTCATGACCGCCATCGACATCCCGGGTCACTTCCAGTTCAGCTCCCACCATCCGGATTCCGGAGACCGCTGATACCGAGTTCCAATCCAGCAATTCGGCCACCATGGCGCCAACTGCTGATCCATTGTAGTCACTCGATTCGATGCCGCTAAAAACCAGGTCAAACGACTCTGCCTTGATCATCCCGGCAATCTGGATGGCAACCTCATCGGCAGCCGATGGAACCATATTGATCCGAACTCCCCTGTCGGCTCCAATGGCCAGTGCCTTGCGGATGGTAGGCTCGCAGCTTTCATCCCCGACTGTAACCACTATCACTTCGCTGACCGGATTGCCTGCATCCTCAAGAAGTTCGACCGCCCGGGTCAGAGCCAGCTCATCCCATGGATTGATGACCCATTGTATCCCGTTCTGGTCTAATCGTGTGTTTCCATCAGTGAGCCTGATCTTGGTGGTTGTATCCGGGACATGACCCAGACAAACGAGTACTTTCATAAGCCTATTGATTTGATTATGAATATAATTCTGCTTACAAGCTGACAAATATAAAAAAATTAGGCAACGCTCGGATGCGCCTGATCACTTTGGGCGGGAACTATCTGGGTCGGATGACCCTGATAAAACCCTCTATCATAATCCAAATCATCATGATCAGGACCAGAAAATTCACCGAGATCAGAAGCCAGTTTTTCTGCTCAAAGTATTGCCCTTGATTTACTATGGTGGCCCATATGGTTACCACACTCATTACCATGGCCGGGATTCCGCTGACGAGCCATTTCAAGCCTCCTTTCTGGCGCAGATAGATGGTGATGATGATGAGAGCAAGGGCTGCCAGGGTTTGATTGACTGCCCCGAATAGTGGCCATAGTTTCAAGGCTCCGGCTCCGTTTGCACCGGTTGCGAAAGCAAGCGCAGCTGAGGAGGCAACAGCAAGGGTGGTTGCCACATATTTGTTTTGAAACAAACGGGTTTTTAAGCCTGAGAACAGTTCACTGATGACATAGCGTTGAATTCGGGTGGCAGTATCCAGAGTAGTACCGGCAAAAGAAGCAACAAAAACGCCCATGATGACGATCCCAACGGCAGGAGGAATGCCAAGTCCGGCCAGCATATTCGACGACCCCTCAACAAAAGCCCCTAGGTTCTTATCCAGTCCGCCGGCAGCCGACCAGGAGGAGTAGTGGCTTTGCCAGGCTTCGGTTCCGAAAAGCATGCCGCTTCCTGAATTATGGCCCAATCCAATTCCGGCTCCAACCGCAATAAGTACCAGTACGGCAAGCAGTCCTTCAGTAAGCATAGATCCAAATCCAACAAACTGGGCATCTTTCTCTGA
>CAYGOU010000049.1:0-14429 GCA_964351455.1 uncultured Porphyromonadaceae bacterium | reverse complement strand
ATCTTGGAGACAAAATTAACATTCGGGGGATAATCTTCAAAATAATATATTTTTGGGGCAGATGAAAACCACAAGCACCCTCCTGATATCTTTTATGGCCGCGGGTTTTGCGCTTTTATTCAATCGATTGCCGGCGCAGGATTCCAGCATCACACCCGATACTTCATGGAGCCAACCTGTTAACATCCCGATTCTCCTTGCCGGCAATTTTGCTGAACCCCGGTTCAGTCACTTTCATGCAGGAATCGACATAAAGACCTCCGGAGTCACAGGCCTGCCGGTGTATGCCACAGCTGACGGAACAGTGGTAAGGATCAGGGTTGAACCTGCGGGATACGGACTTGCGCTGTATGTTCAGCACAACAACGGCTACACAACGGTTTACGGTCATTTGCTGGAATTCAGCAAGAATATTGCAGCATATGTCAGGGATGAACAGTACAGGAGGGAGTCATTCTCAGTGGATCTCTATCCTCACGACCGGTTATTCAGGGTGAAGAAGGGTGAGGTGATCGGGTTTTCAGGTAACAGCGGAAGTTCAGAAGGTCCGCACTTGCACTTTGAACTCCGTGACACCCGCTCGGGGAACCCGGTGAATCCTCTCTCCCGGGGCTTTTCTGTTTCGGATCATACACCACCTGTCATGAACCGGCTCTGCATCTACAACCAGACCTCCGCCTTCGAAATGTGGGAGCCCCTATCCTTTCCCCTGACCTTTTCGAATGGATCCTACAGGCCGGTGACACCCGAACCCCTTCCGGTATCAGAGCTGACAACATTTGGCATCGAAGCCTGGGAACTTCTGGATGGCTCAGCAAACCGCTGCGGGATTTTCAGGCTCAGGCTCAAGGTCGACGGCCAATTGGTTCTGGCAACCGAGATGGATGAAATCTCCTACGCAGAGGGACGTAATGTGATGAGCTTTATGGACTACAATGAGTTCCAGGTTCAGGGCAGGCCGGTGATCCGCCTGTTCATTCAGCCGAACAACCTTGCCGGCTTATACTCCTGGTCGGTAAACCGGGGATATGTTCAGTTCACGGATGAGGAGCTGAAAACCATAACAATCGAGGCCGAAGATGTCGCCGGAAACATTTCAAAGCTGAGCTTTCTGGTTAAGCTGAATCCGGGAGCCTTTTCAAAACCACCAGCAACAGACAGATCTTCGGGTGAATATGTTCATTATGCCGCTCCCTATTCATTAAACCGTGACGGTATAACGCTCCGGATCCCATCAGGTGCACTGTTTGAAGACCTCTACCTCGACTATCGGACGGCAGATGGCTTCAGCGGTATATACGGTCGGGTACATGTGATTCACAGGGATGTCGTGGGACTTCTCAAGCCGGTCAGGCTCAGGCTCGATATGTCTCCTGTGCCGGAAGCTCTATGGGGTAAGGCGGTTGTGGTCAGACTGGGTCAAAACAATTCCAGGATTGCCGCCGGGGGCAGCCTCGTGAAACAGCATCTCGAAACTGACATTACCCGATTCGGGAGATATGCACTGGCGGTTGACACACTGGCTCCATCCGTTAAACCTGCCAATTTCAAAAGCGGAGATGAGGTTTCAGGCCTTCGTGAGATCGTTTTTAAAGTCACCGATGACCTCAGCGGTATCAGTCGTTTCAGGGGTGAGATCGACGGTCAGTGGGTGCTTTTTGAATATGACCCCAAAAATTCAAGGCTTTCGCACCGGTTCGATCCTGAGAGGATTGCACTGGGCGGAAGACATCAATTATCCCTGACGGTTGTCGATTTTAAGGGTAATCTTAATACCTTTCGGCTCAATTTCTCAAAGTGAAATGATGAATAACCAATTGAATAGAACATGAAAAAAGCGTTTGGAACTATTTTGCTGATGATGGTCATTACGACCATCCCTGTGGATGCCTGCACGAATTTTCTGGTAACCCGCGGCGCTTCCGCAGATGGATCGACCATGGTTACCTATGCGGCAGACTCTCATGTATTGTATGGCGAATTGTACCACTGGCCGGCAGCAACCTGGCCTGCAGGCACCCTGGTTGAGGTGAGGGAATGGGACACCGGAAAGTATCTTGGGAAAATTCCGCAGGTGGCAAAAACCTATTCGGTGGTGGGTAATATGAATGAATATCAGCTTGCAATCGGTGAAACCACCTACGGAGGGCGCCCCGAACTGCAGAACCCAGAAGGCATAATTGACTACGGCAGCCTGATTTACATGACGCTGCAGCGGGCCAGAACGGCCAGAGAGGCCATCGAGACGATGGTTGACCTTTGCGAAAAATATGGCTACTATTCATCTGGAGAATCTTTGTCAATTGCTGATCCCAATGAGGTGTGGCTGATGGAGATCATTGGAAAAGGCCCAGGAAAGAAGGGCATCCTGTGGGTGGCCCGCAGAATTCCTGATGGATATGTTTCAGGCCATGCAAACCAGGCCAGGATTACCACCTTTCCGCTAAATGATCCGGAGAATTGCAAATATGACCCGGAAGTGATCAGCTTTGCACGGGAAAAAGGCTGGTTCTCAGGAAAGGATCAGGATTTCTCATACCGTGATACTTATGCTCCACTCGATTTTAGCGCGCTGAGGTTCTGTGAGGCGAGAGTGTGGGCCTTCTTCAACCATGTGGCCAAGGGAATGGACAAGTACCTGGATTATGCAATGGGGTATGATGCAACCAACCCCATGCCACTCTGGATCAAACCCGATCGTAAGCTCACGGCTCAGGACCTTATGCTTTATATGGGAGACCATTATGAGGGGACTCCGATGGATATGACCACCGATCTGGGGGCCGGTCCGCATAAACTCCCTTACCGCTGGAGACCCATGACCTTTGAAGTGGATGGAGTCACCTGCCTGAATGAGAGGGCGATTGCTACCCAGCAGACGGGCTTCTCTTTTGTTTCCCAGTCGAGAAGCTGGCTTCCCGACCCCATCGGAGGAATACTTTGGTTTGGTATGGATGATGCCGCTACCACCGTTTATGTTCCGATGTACTGTGGTATTCTCGAAACCCCATTTGCATTCAGGGAGGGAAACGGTGACATGCTGGTTTACTCCGAACATGCAGCATTCTGGATCTTCAACCGTGTCAGCAACATGTGCTACCTGAGATACGACCTGATGTCGGCCGATGTCAGAAAGGTCCAGGCTGAATTAACCGGCAAGTTTGATGCCTACACACCGGCCATTGACCAGGCCGCTAAACTGCTATTTGACAAGGATCCCCAGTTGGCCAGGGAGTTTCTGACCGATTACAGCTGTCAGCAGGGTGCATACACTTTTGAGAGATGGAAGGCATTGTCTGAATACCTGCTGGTTAAGTATATCGACGGGAATGTTAAGAAAGAGGAGAATGGTAAATTTCTTGACAATGGAACCGGAGTAGCTGTCGGCCCGCTTCAGCCCGGCTATCCTGCTGAATGGAAGAAAATGGTCAAGGATAATGCCTATGAAAAGCTTAAAGTGGTAGAAACGAAAAAATAGGGTTGTTTTAATTCTGAAATATTTTCAGTAATATTGCAGCCAATTTTGTAGAAACCCAATAAGCAAATAGCAGGATGGACTTAATCAACGTTGCACAGCAGGCTTTCGAGGTCAACAACCAGTTGCCGGATTTTAAATCAGGCGACACCGTGACCGTTCATTATAAAATCAAGGAAGGAGACAAGGAGCGTATCCAGATGTTCCGGGGCGTGGTCATTCAGCGCCGGGGTGAGGGCAGCACTCAAACTTTCACGGTCAGGAAAATTTCTGAAGGCATTGGAGTGGAGAGAATATTCCCCACCTTTTCGCCTTTCATTGATAAAGTTGAGATCAACAAAAGAGGACGGGTCCGTCGTGCAAGGATATTCTACCTGCGTGGCCTTACCGGTAAAAAGGCAAGGATCAAGGAAAAGAGATTCTAAAAAAAAAGCTGCCCCGGGGCAGCTTTTTTTTTATAGTTTCTTTACATATAGTTGTGTTGCCTCAACCCTCTCAACCTTCACCTTCTCACCCTTCTGAATCCAGGAGCTCTCCGCAATCGCATCGTAAACCTGGCCCTTAATGATGACCTTTCCTGAGGGGCGGAGGATAGAATAGGCCGTTCCTTCCATCCCAACCAACGTAGCCAACTCTGGGTCAACCCCAACAAAACCTTCTGACCTCTCCTGAACCTGATTGAGGGCCAGAAAGGCCAGGGGACTCCTGGTCAGAAGCCTGCTGCTCACCCAAATGGATAGCAATATGGCCACGAAGAAAAAGAAAATCACGAAGGCGAAAGATTTAAACAGACCGGTAAAACCAACGCCTGAGAAATCAAAAACGACATTATCGACAAGACTGAGTGCCAGTCCGGTTACCATCAGCACAATTCCGCTGATTCCGGCCACACCGAAACCTGGTATGGCAAAAATCTCAACAAGCAGAAGCGCAATGCCCGCAACGAATATGAGAATCTCCCAGTTTGCCGCCAACCCTTCAAGGTAAAGCGGAGCGAAATAGAAGATGGCCCCAGCTGCTGCAGCAATGATCGGAAACCCGATTCCCGGGGTTTGCAATTCAAAGTAAATACCCCCAACAATGAGGAGAATCAGCAATCCCTGAACAGCCGGGCTCAAAAGAAATCCAATGAATTTATCCAGTCCTGTCTGCCTGTGCATTTTGATTACAGGATTTTTGATGCCACCTATGCTCAGCACCTCGTCAATATCGTCGGCAAGGCCTTCACAAAAGCCCCATTTGATGGCCTCCTGTGCTGTGAAGGTAAGCACCTTCCCGGTGTCGATTACCTGCTCAATGAACACAGATGGATCCACCATGGCCTCTGCAATTTTGGGATCCCGATGCCAGCGGAATATGGTGTCACGTCCTACAATAATGGTGTCTTTTCCATGTGCCTCGGCAGTTGAGCGCATGGTAGAGCGCATATAGGACTGATATTTATCCGGAACCACCTCACCGGTTTGATTCACCACCGTTGCAGCTCCAATGTTGGAACCGGGTCGCATGTATATGCTGTCTGCCGAAATGGCAATAAGCGCGCCGGCTGAGGCAGCATTGTTGTCGATGAATACCCATACCGGCTTCTCGTAATTAAGAATTTTTGTGCGGATCGAATCCGCCATATCTACCAGCCCGCCATAGGTGTTCATCCTGATCAGAATAAGATCTGCGTTCCACTCCTCGGATGCATCGAATGCTTTTTGGGTCAATCTCCAAAGGGCCTTGTCAACCTGCTGCTTCATCTCGAAAGAATAAACCCTCACCGTATCCTTCTTAAACAGATCATCTCCTTTGGCCATCGGTACCACGGCTCCCCATGACAGAAAAGCTACCAGAAAGAGCAGGACCCTTAAATATTTAGTTTCTTTCATATTATGTATTCATGCTGATAGGGTACAAAAGTAAAAATCCGGTCTAACATTTTTTTATAATTTTGGGCGGCATTTCAAAAAGAGCTGAATCCAATTATCCAATCGTTCAAAAAGATCATCATGGCAAACAAAAAAGGAACTATCGCCATCCTGACCGGTGGCGGTGACGTACCCGGGTTAAATCCGGCAATTCGTGCGGTGACCATCAGGGCCATCCGCGAAGGTTATTCGGTCATTGGTCTCCGCAGAGGCTGGGCAGGTATAAGTGAAATGGTGCGTGATAAAAAATACGACAACAGCAACAACTATATTACTCTCTCTGAGGAGGTTGTCAACAGAGCGGGCAGAACAGGGGGTACCTTCCTGCACAGCTCACGTACCAGACCAAGCCACATGCCGAAGAACGCAGTTCCGGAGCATCTCAGCGATATCTATAAAGATGAGGTAAACGATATCACCCCCGAAATCATTAAGAACCTCGACTGGCTTGGTGTCGATTACCTGATTCCGATTGGTGGAGACGACACATTAAGCTATGGTGTCAGGCTTTACAGTGAGGGCGTGAAGGTGGTAGCCATACCCAAAACCATGGACAACGACGTTCCGGGAACCGACTATTGCATTGGCTTTTCTACCTGTGTAACCCGAACCATTCAGATGGTCAACACCCTCAGAACCAGCGCCGGATCCCATGAAAGACTGCTGATCATTGAGGTTTTCGGACGATACGCCGGGTTTACGGCCATGTTGCCCACCATGGCGGGAGCAGCACATCGTTGTCTTATCCCCGAGTATAAATTCAACATCGACCAGTTGACTGAACTTCTTGTGGCCGACCGGAACAAAAACCCGTCGAAATATTCAATTTGCCTGGTTTCAGAAGGTGCAACCTTTGATGGTATGGAAAAGATGATCTTCATGGATAATGAAAAGGACATGTACGGTCATGCCAAACTGGGCGGAATAGGCCTGAATGTTGGTAATCTGGTGAAGGAAAGAACCGCCGCCTTCAACAATGGGCACCGCATCAACATCATCAACCAAAACCTGGGATACCTTGTAAGAGGTGGAGATCCGGATGCACTGGATTCAATAGTTCCGATGGCATTTGGTAACCTGGCGCTTGACCTTATTCTGAAAGGGATTCACGGACGACTAGTGATTTTGAAGAACGGCCGCTACGACAATGCGCCTCTGGATGTGGTAACCGCCACCAAGAAGTTTGTTGACGTCGGAAAACATTACAACACTGAGCGCCTGAGACCTAAATACAACGCTTTTGATTTCAAGCCGTTGTTCATCATGACCGGCTCTGAGTAAGCTCCCTCGCATAGCGGATGAAAAGTTCCATCCCCTTGCGCTTTTCATCATCTAGCGGATAAGAAATATTCCGGCGAAGGTACTCCAGCACATTGACCCTGGAGTACCTTTTCTGTTTCTGGTATTCTTCAGCAACCTCTTCAATGGATCTGACGCCCCTCTCCTGGGCATGATCAAACTCCCGGATAAACCCTTCATCAACAGTGCCATCTGAAGCCCACGCTGCAAAAACAAACGGTAACCCTGTCATTCTGAACCATGCTTCGGATAGGTCATAGCAATGTGCGAAGTTGGTCTCAAATTCGAACACTTTGTCACCAATTAAGAGAGCGGCATCACCAGGTTCAAGCTTTACCAGCTCGTCAATCTTATCAACGGACACACAACTCCAGCTGGCCCCAAAATAATGCAACCGGAGTACCTCAAGAAGCAGAACACTGGTTCTAGAATGCGGATCGATTTTCACTCTTTTTACCGAAGCAATATCGCAGTTTGAAAAAAGGCCCACCGTCCTGACTTCGCCAACAGCGCCGATGCAATAATTGCCGACCCAGTTAACCGGATGAACAATCCCGGCCCCAACCGGAATGAGCGCAAGATTAACCTCGCCGGCCATAAAGCGGGCGGCCCCTACCGCAGGCACATCCAATTCAACTTCATGTTGCCTCATGATTCCTGCCTTGAGGATTCCATGTAAAAGCGGCGCTGTATTCAGATAACTTACAACCGAGATTTTCATCATGATCAGAAATTACTATAAAGGTAAGGCTTCCGTGACAATAGCCCGTCGGGTCAATCCGTTCGTTTTTAGTAAATTTGTTGGTTTCGTAACTCAATGCCACATGAATCTTTCTGAACTTACTGCCATTTCACCCGTAGACGGCCGATACCGCAGCAAATGCCGTGAACTGGCCCCCTTCTTCTCCGAATTTGCCCTGATACGATACAGGGTTATGGTGGAGGTTGAATACTTCATACAATTATGCCAGATTCCTTTACCTCAGCTGGCATCCTTCCCACCGAGGCTCTTCAGCCAGATCCGAAAGCTGTACAAGGATTTCTCACTCGAAGATGCTGCCCGGATCAAGGAGATAGAAAAGGAAACAAACCACGATGTAAAGGCGGTTGAGTATTTCATCCGTGAAGCCTTTGAAAAGATGAGCCTTCATCGGTTCATTGAATTCATTCATTTCGGACTGACATCCCAGGATGTAAACAATACGGCAACGCCGCTTTCACTGAAGGAGGCGATCGAACAGGTGTACCTGCCCGAGCTTGAAAAAACACTTGATCTGTTACTCGACCTTTCGACAGCCTGGCAGAATGTTCCGATGCTGGCAAAAACCCACGGTCAACCGGCCTCCCCCACCCGACTTGGCAAGGAGCTTATGGTCTTTGCTGACAGGCTGCACATACAGATCCAGGAGCTGAAATCACGACCATTTCCGGCAAAATTTGGAGGTGCCACCGGCAACCTGAATGCCCATTACGTAGCCTATCCTGAAATAGACTGGATCGAATTCAGCAACAACCTCGTTAATAAGGTCCTGAAACTCAATCGTTCACTGGTTACAACTCAGATTGAACACTACGATAACCTGGCTGCCATTTTTGATAACATCCGCAGAATACATGTCATCCTGATAGATCTTTCAAGAGACATCTGGCTCTACATATCGATGAACTATTTCAGGCAAAAAATAGTTAAGGGCGAAGTAGGCTCCTCAGCCATGCCCCATAAGGTGAACCCGATCGATTTTGAAAATGCTGAGGGCAATCTGGGAATTGCGAACGCCCTGCTCGATCACCTTAGCAACAAACTTCCGGTATCCAGGCTCCAGCGTGACCTTACCGACAGTACGGTATTGCGAAACATTGGCATGCCCCTTTCACACGGACTCATTGCCCTAAAATCTCTTCACAAAGGTCTGGGCAAGCTGATGCTCAACCAGCCTGCCCTTGAGCAGGATCTGGAGAACAACTGGGCCGTTGTGGCAGAGGCCATCCAGACCATTTTAAGGCGTGAAGGCTATCCGGATCCGTATGATGCTCTCAAACGGCTAACCCGCACCAACACAGCCATCAACCGTGAATCGATACACGCTTTCATTGAATCACTTGATATCAATGAGAACATCCGGATGGAGCTAATGAACATCACTCCGTTTAATTACCTGGGGATCAAAGACCTCTCATGATCCGCATGCAATGAGAGTCTTTCTGAGAATACTCCTATCCTTCATCCGTCCCTACAAGGGATATGTGATGCTGAATATCCTCTTTAACCTGCTTGGAGTTGTCTTCTCTCTTTTCAGTCTGGTTTTGATAGCTCCTTTTCTGAGTGTTCTCTTCGGAATGCAGGGGCCGGCAAAGGAGCTTGTTCCATGGGAGCTCGGCAAGGAAGCCATTGTTAACAATTTCAACTACCACATCGGAGCGATCATGGAGCAACACGGACCTCAAACCGCGTTGCTTTTCATCAGCGGCCTGGTTGTAATCATGTTCCTGTTGAAAACCGGCAACATCTACCTGGCCAATTACTTCATGGCTCCAATCCGCAACGGAGTGGTCAGGGACCTTAGAAACCGTATTTACAGAAAGATTCTGGTGCTGCCCATCGGATTCTATAACCAGGAGAGAAAAGGAGATATCCTCGCCCGCATCACACAGGATGTTCAGGAGGTTGAATGGTCTGTAATGGCCTCCCTTGAGAAACTGTTCAGGGATCCCATAAACATGATGATTTTCTTCACCGGTATGATGATCATGAGTCCGGCCCTAACCGCTTTTGTTCTCATACTGCTTCCTGTCAGCGCCCTGATCATCGGAAACATCGGAAAAAACCTGAGAAAGCAATCGCAGAGGAGCCAGAAACAAATGGGGGTGATTATGAGCATGGTAGAAGAGACCCTCTCAGGCTTGAGGATTATCAAGTCATTCAATGCTGAATCTTTCGCAGAAAAGCGTTTTCATAACGAAAACCAACTCTTCACCAGGATCATGAACAGGATTACCCGAAGACGTGATCTTGCCTCCCCGCTGAGTGAATTTCTCGGCGCCCTGGTGGTGGTTGGTCTCATAGCCTATGGCGGAAACCTGGTTCTGCTAGGAAAGGGACCGCTTAGTCCTGCCTCCTTTATAGCCTATATCGCCATTTTTACCCAGATCCTGACTCCGGCAAAATCATTCTCAACGGCATATTACCATTTGAACAAAGGACTTGCCTCATTCGACCGGATCAATGAACTGCTCAACCAGGATGCCCGGATCCACGAAGCACCGGAAGCCATGCCCATCGGTGATTTCAATAATCAGATCGACTATGAACGGGTATCGTTCAACTATGGGCAGGGCGAAGTGCTGAAGGAGGTTCTTCTAACCCTGTAAAAGGGCAAAACCATTGCCCTGGTTGGAGCCTCAGGAAGCGGAAAATCCACCTTTATTGACCTGTTGCTACGCTTTCATGATCCAACCGGAGGAGAGATTCGTATCGACGGGAAGAACATTAAATTCTTGAAAACCAATGACATGCGGAAGCTATTTGCCTATGTTCCGCAAGAATCGCTGCTATTCAACGACAGTTTTACAAGCAACATCGCCTTTGGAGAGGATAACCCGGATATTGACAGGATAAGGGAGGCAGCCAGGATTTCCGACTCTCTCGACTTCATTCATCAGAACGGTATGGGTTTTGAGACTTACATCGGCGACCGGGGAGGCCGGTTGTCGGGCGGACAGCGACAGCGTATCGGCATCGCAAGGGCAGTTTATTCAGACAGGCCGGTACTGATACTCGATGAGGCCACCTCGGCACTTGACAATGAAACTGAAGAAAGAGTCTTTCATGCACTCTTTGAGCACTATCAGAACAGAACCATCCTGATTGTGGCGCACAGACTGTCAACCATCCGGAGAGCCGATGAAATCATCGTATTCAGGGAAGGACGGATTCTTGATCAGGGCTGCCATGAGGATTTGATGACAAGGTGCTCTGACTATCAACGCCTCTATCAAAAGGAGGAGCAATGAGAATAAAACAAAGTCAACCCATCCGGGATCTGTTCCCCAACCTGAGGATCAGTATGATCAGCGGAGATGTTAAGAATCTGCCGGTTGACGAAAGGCTCTGGAAGCAGACGGAGGATTTTGTTCGGCTTGAGTCAGGGCTTCTCACACCCGATGCCATACGGGAGATGCCTCCGGTAAGAAGAGCCAAGGATGCCTACAGGATGTTGGGAAAGGATCCGAACCGCTACCGGGTATCAGCAGAGGCAATGCTTAGAAGAATTGGATCGGGCAAGGGTCTTTACCAGATAAATGCCCTGGTTGACTGCCTCAATCTGGTATCCATATCAACAGGAGTAACCATCGGAGGGTTTGACCTTGAAAAGATTTCAGGAGAGCTCATGCTGGATATCGGTGGGGAGGCTGAAACTTTAGATGCCATTGGTAGAGGCGAGATAAACATCCACCGGCTTCCGGTCTATCGGGATGCCTTAGGTCCGATCGGTTCTCCTACTTCAGATTGCACACGTACCATGATACGACTTGAGACCACCCGGTTTCTGATGGTGGTGACCGATTTCTTCGGACTTGATCCGATTGAGGAGGTAATGAAGAAACTGTTTGAATTAATCGGAGATTACTGTGATGGAAAGAATCTGCTTATTGAAACTGATTAGCCCCTGGCTCATACTTCTGGTAGCCCTTTCATACCCGTCAATCCTGCACTCGCAGGATAATCCATTTCCAATAGATCCTGCAAAGATTCTTTTAACCTGGGATTACAGTGAATTGGTGAATGCCCTGGGTGAAGGGGAAGAGGTGGTTGAAACCATGTACGGGCAAGAGTACCTGGCGGCTTACCGTTACAACCAGCGATGGTTTGGTAAGGATGCCACGATTGAATACCGGTTTTCAGATGAGAACATTGGCAGAATCACGGTCACCATTCCGCATCCGGAAGTGATAAAAAGCAACCGCGAGGATCCGGATGCCTGGAAAGACCCCGTGAAGCTGGATTCTATTCTGAAGGCCAACAAACTTCAGGACTCAATCTGGCAGGCCTACCTAAGGAATAACCCAGGTGCCATTGGCGAACTGCAAAACGCTGCCGAGGAACTAACGGCACAGTCCAGGGCATGGATCCGGCTGGATTCACTCAGAGCCGACTCCATCATGCAACAGATCAATCTGGCAATGGGGGATCCCTTAAGTCGCGACTCGACCCCTTTAACCGACAATCTTCTCCTTTTCACCGCCACCTGGGTGAATCACGGATTTGTATGCTCCTACCGGGATTTCAACACCTATACGGAAATCGGTTTCAGTGTGTCAACGGTTGCCCCAAGAATCGCCGGCATGTTCAATATAAGCGAAAAGACACTGGTTCTAAGAAAAATTGTTTTCACCCATCAACGAGACAAGATACAGGTGCAGTTGTTGGCAGAGCAGGATACCAAAGAAGAGCATATCCTTGACCAGTTGTTCTTGCTGATTGAGACCGAGACCCGTGGGGTGTTCCTCGAGAACCTGAACGCTTCGGGATCGGCAGTCAGGGTACCTGACATGGAGCTTTCAGACCTTTGCGGAAGCAACATGCCTGAAATTACCATTTCCATATATGATGACGGAGAAAGGTCATGCTTGAAGTATCAGGTTTTTTCACTGGCATATGGAGAGCCAATGGCCATATTTGATCCGGAAAGTGACATCCACGGATTCTACGATGGACAGGGCGGTGAGCTCAATCCAGGTGATCTGGAGCCCGGGTGCCTGAGTGATGTTTCATGGGTTCGGAACGACCTGAAATCCGGGGCCACTTTTAAGACCCGGCATACCTTGGTAACCAGAGGTAAAGAAGAGACCATAGGCTGGATGGAGGTTACCTGGAGAAACAACAAAGATGCCTGGGAACCCAGCGGTTTTAAAGTTTTAGCTGAAGATATTCTCAAACCCTAATACTATCTAAAATGAAAAGGTTAAAATCAATAGCATTGGCCCTCCTCATATCTGCAGGTTTATTGCTTGTGAATCAGGGATGCTTTAACCTGGGGCCCTTTGGCGGAATACGGGGTGAGGGTCAAACGGTTGAAAAAAAGGTGGAGTTCAGGGAGATCCGGGGAGTGGTGGTTCATAATTCAGCCGAAGTGCTGCTGAGCCAGGGATCCCGGCAGGATGTAATAATCAAGGCTCAGGAAAACATCCTTGAAAACCTGATCCTTGATGTAGAGAACGGGATTCTGCACATCAGAAATGAACGGCCGGTATGGCAGGCTGAACCCATCATCGTTAAAATGGTGATTGCAGACCTTGAAATATTGAAACTGTCTGGGTCAGGTTCGGTTCAAACCGAAACGGGATTCAGAGATCAGCGTGTTATAGAGTCGGCAATTTCAGGTTCCGGAACCATCAGTCTCAACACAAACGCAAGGGAAATCAAAGCAAAAATTTCGGGTTCCGGCACCATAGAACTGAAAGGAACCTGCAATGATCTGGATCTAAACATCTCAGGTTCTGGAGGAGTCCTCGGATATGCCATGGAGACCCGGAAGGTTAACTGTCAGATTTCGGGCTCAGGGAACATCCGGGTCTATGCAAGCGACCGTCTTGAGGCCCGCATATCGGGTAGCGGCAACGTTTATTACAGAGGAAATCCAAAGATATCCTCAAATGTTTCAGGAAGTGGAGACCTGATTGCCCGCTGACGGAATGAGTGATCCCTTTCAATTACTGAGCAGGCATTATCCGGATGATGATCCGGCTGCCAGGATTCTGAAGGAGCATAGTTTAGCGGTAGCGGGTAAATGTCGGAGCATTGCCATCAGGATGCGACATCCCGCAATCGATCCGGATTTCGTTTTTGAAGCGGCACTCCTGCATGACATTGGCATCCGCTTTACCAGTGCTCCGGAAATCGGCTGTTACGGAGAGGCTCCCTACATATGTCACGGGTATATCGGACATGATCTGTTGCTCTCTGAAGGATTACCCAGACATGCCCTGGTTTGTGAGAGACACACCGGAACCGGCCTCACACTAAGGGATATTCTTGACAACAACCTGCCTATCCCTTTCAGGCCTATGTTCCCGGTGAGTTTAGAGGAGAAGCTGATCGCCTATTGCGATAAATTCTTTTCAAAGACAGGAGATCTTAACGTCGAAAAGGATTCTGCAAGGATCGCATCTACCCTGGCCCGCTACGGTGATCAAAAAGTTGTCGATTTTATGGCGTGGCATGAATTATTTTCAGCGTATAGCGCCTGATGATACAGATTACATTTCTTGACAAGCATCTGGAAAACCCAAAAGAATACACTTATGTAATTCTGATTTGCAGGTATCAGGACGGATGGCTCTGGGTGCGGCACCGGGAACGAAGCACATGGGAATTACCTGCCGGACATCTTGATCCTGGTGAAACAGCCGAAGAGGCTGCAGTCAGGGAGTTGTTCGAGGAGACTGGCACCATCTTATACACCATGTTTCCGGTGATCTCCTACCAGGGGTTTAGAGATGCCGTGATGGTTTATGGAAAGATCTATTTCGTTCAGGTAATGGAGTTGGGCCCACTTCCGAAATCAGAAATCAGACAGGTGGTAAAAAGAAAGAGGCTCCCATCCCGTTTGACCTATCCGGAATTGCAGCCTCTCTTTTTTAAGAAAGGGTTGAGCCTTTTGAATCCCAGTCAGTTGATCTTCTGACGGGTTAGCTCCTCCCATTTATCTTCCACTGAAAATGGTCTCAGGATAAACCTATAG
>CAYGOU010000048.1:0-14490 GCA_964351455.1 uncultured Porphyromonadaceae bacterium | reverse complement strand
CATCGAGGCTGCTCTCGAAATGATCCGGTCAATAGTTACCCTACCCGAAGTTGGACAGGTTTACAAGGGAAAGGTTGTTTCAATTGTTGCCTTTGGTGCTTTTGTTCAGATACTTCCCGGTAAGGAGGGACTGCTCCATATTTCAGAAATCTGCTGGAGAAGGCTAAATACCGTTGATGAAGAGCTGCAAGAGGGACAAGAGATTGAGGTTAAACTCATCGAGGTTGATGAAAAAACCGGAAAGCTCAGACTGTCACGCAAAGCACTGCTTCCGAAACCAGAAAACCTTGGAACCCAGGATTCAGGCGAGCGCCGGGAGTTTCGCGAAAATCGCGATTTCCGTGGTAACAGAGACCGGAACGATAACCATAACCGTGACAGGGGTGGTGACCGTGGTGGTGACCGTGGTGGAGACCGCGGCGGAGACCGCAAGCCCCCTCGAAAGAATTTTGAACTTTAGTAAAAAGATCCCGGTGAAAGCCGGGATCTTTTTATTTTTATGCCATGGAACCGTGGATAAAGCCCGAGTGTCAATACTCCTACCTGGTGATCGAAGGAAACATCGGGGCTGGTAAAACCTCCCTGGTAAAGCGTCTCGCTGAGGATTATGGTGCCAAACCGGTGTACGAAAGATTCGAACAGAATCCCTTTCTGGAGAAGTTTTACCAGCAACCCGAAAGATATGCCCTGTCGCTCGAGATGTCGTTCCTGGCCGACCGTTACGATCAGCTGAAGAAGGAGGTTCAGACCCGCGACATGTTCTACCCCTTCATGGTGGCCGACTATTACCTGATGAAAAGCCTGATATTTTCGCGGAACACCCTCGCCGAAGACGAATACAGGCTCTATTCACATATCTTTAATATCATACATGCCTCGCTCCCTAAACCCGATTTTTATGTCTTCCTGCACCAGGAGGTTAAACAGTTGATGTGGAACATCCAAACACGGGGAAGAGATTACGAGAAAGCAATCACTCATGAGTACCTTGAATCGATTCAAGAGGGGTACTTTCACTTCTTCAGGCAACAGACTGGGATCAGGATTTTGATTCTCGATACCCGGGAGGTTGACTTTGTTCACCACGAGGAGGATTACCGGCGCTTGCTTGACACCCTGTTCCGGAGGGAATATCCCGAAGGGGTCACCCGGTGCAGTCTCAGGCCTTTGTGAATAAGTGTACTTCATACGCAATGCCGTCGGTTTTCGGCTTTTTCTTGTCTGATAATTTAAAAACATTGCTATTTTTGCCAAAAAGGTATATTACTGGTTTTTAATCTAACAACGGGTCAATATGAAAAAACTTAACTCCTATTTGCTTTTGGCTGTGGCTGCAGTTTTTATGCTATCGGGCTGCAGTGGATTGAACAAAATGAAGAAAAACGCCTCTCAGATCAAGTATGAGGTGAATCCAGGGGTGCTCGAAATGCATGCAGGTAATGTGGATGTATCCATCGACGCCAGATTTCCTGAGAAGTACTTCAACAAGAAGGCTGTGGTGGTGGCAACTCCTGTCATCAAAACCCCTGCAGGCGAAGTTGCTTACAAGCCTGTGACCCTCCAGGGAGAAAAGGTCACCGCCAACAATAAGGTGATCAATTTTAAATCAGGTGGAAAAATGACCTACTCCGGAACCGTTCCCTTTAACAAGGATATGATGGTTTCCGAACTGGTGGTCAAGATGGAAGCCTCAAAGGGAAAGAAAAGCGTCTCTTTCGAGCCTTTTAAGATCGCCGATGGCGTCATCGCCACCCCCATGATGCTGGCCGCAAAGGAGGCTGAACTCATTGCAGCTCCGGATAAGTTCCAGAGAATCATTCCTGAAGCTTATGAGGCCGACATCATGTATCAGATCAATCGTGCAGAGGTCCGCAAGGAAGAGGCCAAGAAAGACGATATCGAGAAGTTGAAAGCTGATGTTAAAAATGCCGAAGCCAAGGACAACGTCAAGATTCGTGACATCCAGGTCTCTGCGTATGCATCCCCCGATGGCGAACTTGCCTTCAACGACAAGCTGGCTGGCAACCGCTCACAGACCGCCTTCACTTTCTTCAAGAAGGAACTTAACAACATGAAGGTCACCAAAGCCGCTCAGGATGAGATATTCAAACTGATGTCGACCGCTGAAGACTGGGATGGTTTCAAGGAACTGGTTGGTAAGTCGAACATACAAGACAAGGATGTGATCTTAAGGGTGCTCAACATGTACCAGGATCCGGTTGTAAGGGAGAAAGAAATTCGCAACATTTCAGCCGCCTTTACCGAACTGGCCGAGGAGATCCTCCCGCAGTTGCGTCGCTCAAAACTGACCGTCAACGTGGATGTGATCGGCAAATCGGATGAAGAACTGGTTGCCATCGCTACCTCCAAACCCGCCGACCTCAACCTTGAGGAGGTGCTCTATGCTGCCACCCTTGTTGAGGACGTGAAGGCCAAGAATGCCATTTACAAGGCTGCTGCCGATAAATTCCCGGCCTGTTTCCGTGCATGGAATAACCTTGGAATGACTTACATCCAGTCGGGCGACATGGCCAATGGAAAAGCTGCCATTGAAAAAGCCGCTTCACTCAACGCAAAGAGCGGAATCGTTTTAAATAACCAGGGTGTAATTGCTTTGGCTGAGGGAGATTTCGATAAGGCCGAAGGCCTGTTCCGCAGTGCCGCCGGTGCCGGTAGCGAAGTCGATCGCAACATGGGGATTGTCAATGTTAAAAAAGGCAACTACTCACAGGCCGTTACCAACTTCGGATCAACCTGCCTCTTCAACGCAGCACTTGCTCAGACCCTGGCCAAAGATTATGCCAAGGCGCTGAAAACCATCGATTGCATCGATCATGAGTGCCCCAAGGCAGAATACCTGAAGGCTGTTATCTATGCCCGTCAGGGACAGAGCGCCCAGATGTTCAAGTCGCTCAGCGCTGCCGTGGCCGCCAAAGCGGATTTAAAAGCAAAAGCCAAAACCGATATGGAATTCGGAAAGTACTTTGAAGATGCCCAGTTCAAATCGATCGTGAACTAGTCTTCATCCTCTCCAAAACAAAAGAGGCTGTCTCAATGGGACAGCCTCTTTTGTTTTGGAATCGTTTACTTCTTTTCTTCAAGGACAAACTTGACAGGAATCGACATGGATACCGCAACGTTCTTGCCTCGTTGTTTACCGGGTACCCAAACAGGAGCATTCTTAATCACCCTGATCACCTCCTTGTCCAGGAGCTCACCGCCGCTCCTTACAATTGAGATATTGGCTACCTTCCCTGATGAACCAATAACGAAATTTACATAAACAGTACCCTGCAGCTTCTGTGTCTTTGCCTCCTCCGGATACTTCACCTCCGACTGAACCCACTGCCTGAATTTATCAAGGTCGCCACCATTGAAGGTTGGCATCTCCTCAACAATGTAAAAGATCTCATGATCTTCTTTCAGATCTGTCTCCAGATCCTTTTTCAGATCGGCTTTCTGTTCGATCTGCTCTTTCTTGAGCTGCTCTTCCTTAAGCTGCTCTTTCTTCTTCAGATCGGCCTTCTCGACGGCCACCGTTTTTTTCTCCTGTCCGATCACCTCGGTTACCGCACAGAAGGCCACAAAGCCCGCAAACAATGGCAGTAACAGCAAATACTTCAGGGCCGAATACCGACCCCCTTTGTCCCTGGTTAACATGATGAACCTCCTTTTTATGAATGTTGGTTGATTGAATGAATGCACCAGTTGAAGCCGGGGGACCCTGAACTGGCTGTTGAGTAAAAGCATTGAATATTGGTAACGGTCACCTGCACCACTATGCCGGTCGGCCCGGTATTCATGATTGAGCTGGAGCTCCTTGCGAAGCAGGTAAACGACCGGATTGTAAAAAGTCAGCATGATGACGGCCTCCATCAGCACCAGATCCCATGAATGACCTTCGCGCAGGTGAACCCGCTCATGCTGAATGACCCACGCAGCCTCCCTTGTAGAAAGGTCAAAATTGTCAGGCAACCAGATCCTGCCCCATGCAGAAAAAGCACCATGTTTCTCGGGAACCAGGGTGATGAAAACACCGTTGTGGCGAAACGAAGGCCGGGTCATTCTCCAGTAAACCAGCTTTGACGTGCTTATTACGATCGATAACAGCCTCAGTCCGGCTCCGGTTAACACAAAAAGCAAAAGCCAGTCCGCCACACTGAAGCCGCCGGGTGAAGCATTTCCCACCAGCACTTCACCAAGCTCAACATCGGGCAAGGGTTCACGCAGTGTTTCAAGCAGTGAGGGTACCAGGATGACCGGTTCAAGGTTGCTGAACAGACCATTGACCGGAATCAAAGGGATCAGCAAGGCCAGCAGCAGGACTGTAGTCAGCACCAATCTGTTCAATCCGAGGCGCATTTCACCGGCAAGCAACCACCGGTACACCGGGTAAAAGATCACCAGGAGCAGATTCGAGAGTATGAGAAAGCGAAACAGGTTATCCATCCGATTCCTTTTTGAGTTTTTCAAGCATCACCATGATCTCATCCAAATGCTTCAGATCCAGATCTTCACGCTTTGAAAAGAACGAGACCATTTTCTTGAGACTCCCGTCAAAGTAATTGTCAAGCAACTTTCTGAGGGTAAAATGAGAATAGGCTTCGCGGGATACCCTTGCAAAGTAACGGTGCGTGGGGCCGAAGGCCTCATGATCCACAAAACCTTTTGATTCGAGTATCCTGACAACCGTTGAAACCGTACTGTAGGCCGGCCTGGGCTCGGGCAATACCGTAAGGATGTCTCTGACAAATGAGGGTCCGTTTGCCCATAAGACCTGCATGATCTGCTCCTCTGCCTTCGTTAGTTCACGCATCTCCATTTTTTTATTTTAAAGATATGGCGAAATAATTAAACAAACAACTAAAAAGTTAGTTAATCAGTTAAATGAGTAGATGGTTTTGGTAATCGGGAAACAAAATGGATAATATGCAGATCTCTTTCAGGATATCGGCCGGCTAAGAATACCGGCCCGGCTGATTTCCCAAAGCACGATGCCCACACTCACGGCTATGTTGAATGAGTGCTTTGTTCCGAACTGCGGGATCTCAACGGTATGGTCACAAAGATCGATCACCTGCTGGCTCACGCCCCTTATTTCATGACCGAACACCAGGGCAAGGGGTGGATTTGGGTTTTCAAGATAGAGCCTTTCGAGGCGAATGCTACCGGCAGTTTGTTCGCATGCAATGAGGGTATAGGCTGTTTCTCTGAGCTTCATGATTGCCTGTGGGGTTTCTGCAAAATACTCCCAATCCACCGAGAGTTCTGCCCCCAGGGCACTCTTGTGAATCTCACGGTGTGGAGGCGGAGTGCTGATGCCGCAAAGGACTAACTTTTCAACCCTGAACGCATCGCAACTGCGAAATATTGAACCGATGTTATGCAGGCTCCTGACGTTGTCGAGTACAACGGTAACCGGGAGTTTTGTGGCCATTTTGAATTCGCTTACATCCAATCTGCCCAGCTCATCGGTTGATAATTTTCTTCCTCCTTTCATCATGCCATGGATCGTTTTTAGGATACAATTTTAATCATTCGCCGCTATTTTGATTCCATCAAAAAAGTTGCAATTTTAGGAACTCTAAGCTAATACATTGCAAAACTGACTTATGAACCTACATGAATTTCAGGCCAAGGAGATCCTTTCTGGTTTCGGAGTACCCATTGCAGAAGGCATTATGGCGGAGAGTGTTGAAGAAGCCGTTGCGGCAGCCCGGAAGTTGCAGGAGAAAACCGGCACCAAATTATGGGTGATTAAGGCTCAGATCCATGCTGGTGGACGCGGCAAAGGGGGTGGGGTGAAGATTGCTTCATCCATCGAGAAGGTGGAAGAGTTAGCTGGTAACATTCTGGGAATGAACCTGGTCACACCCCAAACCGGTGCTGAAGGCAAATTGGTTCGCAAGATATTGATTGAGAAAAATGTGTTCTATCCGAATGCCGAAGGCAAGATTGATGTGAAGGAGTTTTATATAAGCGTGCTCCTGAACCGGAAGTCGGGACGGAACATCATCATGTACTCAACCGAAGGAGGTGTCGACATAGAGACCGTTGCAGCGGAGACTCCGCACCTGATTTTTACCGAGGAGATTGACCCGGGACTGGGCATACAGCCTTTTCAGGCAAGAAGGGTCGCCATCAACCTGAAGCTTAAGGGCGAGGCTTATAAGAACATGGTTAAGTTTGTGACAGCCCTGTATAATGCCTATGTGAAAATGGACGCCTCCCTGCTGGAGATCAATCCTGTGGCCAAAACATCCGACAACAAGATTATTGCCGTTGATGCCAAGGTTAATCTGGATGACAATGCGCTATATCGCCATCCTGATTATCTGGCCATGAGAGACCTGTACGAGGAGGATCCTGCAGAGGTTGAAGCATCAGGGTTCAATCTGAATTTCGTCAAGCTTGACGGCAACGTGGGCTGTATGGTGAATGGGGCAGGACTGGCTATGGCCACGATGGATATGATTAAGTTGTCGGGAGGGGAGCCGGCCAATTTTCTCGATGTCGGAGGAACTGCAAGTGCTCAAACCGTTGAAGCCGGCTTCAGGATCATCCTCAAGGATCCGAGCGTCAAGGCAATTCTCATCAACATTTTCGGAGGTATTGTCAGATGCGACAGGGTTGCTCAGGGTATTGTGGATGCCTATCATTCATTCGGGCACATCCCGGTTCCTGTCATTGTCAGGCTACAAGGTACCAATGCCCTTGAAGGGAAAATGCTGATCGATCAATCCGGATTGAAGGTTTATTCTGCCATTACCCTGGAAGAGGCAGCGCGGCTGGTTCAGGAAGCAGTAGCCTGAGATCCTCTGGCACGGTAATTGACCGGAATTCGCCATGAAAACAGCAGTCACCATTCTGTTTTTGTCATCTCTGGTCTCGTTTTCCCTGATGTCGCAAAATAAGAATCAGGTCAGGAAGGATAGCATTCTGATCGGATCTGTCAGAGGTGCTGATACCCTGCCTCATATTGAACTCGATGAGATCGCAATCCTTCCGAGTCCTGTTTTCAGAAACCGCTGGGATGAACGGCAATACTGGAAACTGGTTTTCAATCTGAAGAAAGTTTTACCCTACTCCAAAATAGTTTCGCAAACCGTTCAAAAGGTGGATGAGCATCTGGGCCGACTGCCGGATGACAAGCAGCGAAGGAAATATATCCGGACGGTGGAAGATACCCTGTGGGGCAAGTATGAAAAGGATCTTCGAAGCATGACCATCTCACAGGGGCAGTTGCTTTTTAAGCTTGTGTCGCGCGAAACAACCAAAACCACCTATTTCTGGATTGATCAGTACAGGGGGTCGGTAAGTGCCTTCTTCTGGCAGGGTATGGCGCGACTCTTTGGGTCAAATCTCAAGTCGGGCTATGACCCCGACGGTGAGGACAAACTGATCGAACAGCTGATCGGTTATATTGAGCGAGGCTGGATCTGATAGCGGTTACATCATTTCCAACAATGCCCTGACGGTGTTTTCCGCTCCTTCTGCGATGTCAGCCAGGTTGGCATCCAGCATATAACAGGGGCTGGTTACCAGCTTATGAACCCTGTCAATCACCACCTCCCGATGTCCGGTTGATACATGTTCTGCGCCCATGTTTACGATGGCCGCCGCCGTACTGTGGTCCTGACCGATGGTGACCTTTGCCCTTTCAAATATTTTGGCCAGAATCACTGGTGCGATGCATAGAGCTCCGATGGGTTTACCAGCCTGATGGGTCTCTTTTAATACCTTTTTCAACTCTTCATGCACTGTCAGTCGGGCACCCTTAAATGCAAAATCACTCAAATTTTTGGCAGCACCGAAACCACCGGGAAGGATAATGGCATCAAAATCCTTAGTCCTGTAGTCAGACAGCGGCCTGGCATTTCCGCGTGCGATTCTGGCCGATTCAACCAGAACATTGCGGGTTTCAGCCATTACCTCTCCGGTAAGGTGGTTGATCACATGATGCTGCGGCACATCGGGAGCAAAAACCTGGAAGGTTCCGCCCAGTTTATGGATGGCCAGCAGGGTCAGTGTTGCTTCATGGATTTCAGCACCATCATATACTCCGCAGCCCGAAAGGATTACGGCAAATTTTTTTTTCGCTTCCATGGTTAAACGGTTTTCCTTAGCAACCAAGATACGGAAAAACGTATAAAGATTCTTACTTGCCGCTGCCCTGCAGAACGGTCTTGATGGTGTATATAAGAATCTTAAGGTCAACAAGCAGTGACATATTCTCTATGTAGAGAATGTCATACTTCAGCCTTTGTATCATCTCTTCAACATTGCTGGCATAACCGAACTTAACCTGGCCCCACGAGGTTATTCCGGGCCTCACCTTTTGCAGGTGATGAAAATGCGGTGCTTTTTTGACGATCTGGTCGATATAGTATTGCCGTTCAGGACGCGGGCCAACCAGTGACATATCACCTATCAGAACATTATAAAACTGGGGAAGCTCATCCAAACGCATCTTTCGCATGAACTTTCCAAACTTGGTAATTCTGCTGTCTGCCTCTGAAGATAGGGCGGGTCCGTTCGCTTCGGCATTGGCCACCATTGATCTGAATTTGTAGATGGTAAAGGGTTTACCATACCTTCCGATCCTTTCATGGCTGTAAAAAACGGGTCCTTTTGAGGTGAATTTTACCCCGGCAATCAGAAACAGGTAAAGAGGAGTGAGCAACAGAATGGCAAGCATTGACACTGCGACATCCATTACGCGTTTCAGATTTTCTTCCCATGTGGGCATAAGGTCATGACTGATCTGGATGAGCGGAGTGCCGATGATGGTGGTCATCTTTACCATACCGGTTAAAATATCATACATGTCGGGTATCACCTTGACCACCACCTGAGTACCTTCAAGGCGGTTGATGATTTTGCGCAGCAGCTCATGTTCCGCACTTTCGATGGCAATTATGACCTCTTCAATGTTATTTTCTAAAATGATTCGGCCGATCTCTTTCAAATCCCCAAGGTGGGGTAAATGCTCATCAAGTGGATAGGAGGCATATTTTCTTACGCTTACAAATCCCATCAACCGGTTGCCGGTTGATTTGGGCTGTGATTCGATCTCCTGGTAAAGCTCAACTGCTGTTTTCTCAGATCCGATGATGAGGGTCGGAAAACCAATGATCCTGCGATGTATCCGGTGGGCCGAGATGGTGGTAAAGGTAAGCCTGGGAATGTAGGTCAGAAAGAAGTGAAGCAGGAAGAGGACCAACAGCGACAGATAATAGTTGGTATAGGTCTTTATGGTGTCGTCCAGGATCAGAAAAAAGAAGATGAGCAGAACCCCCAGCACGGTTGTGCCAATGGTTTGGCTCAATTCGCTCAGCCTTGATTTTCTGAATACATCCTTATAGTAACCTGAGGCATAATATAGAAGCAGCCAAAGAAGAGGCAGAAAGATCAAACCCAGAAAATAGGCCTGATCGAATTCAATGGGTATGGGATATCCGAATTTTTTGGATTCGATATAGACCTTTCTGAAAATAAAAAACAGCGTCCAGCTGGCCATGGCAGCCAGTACATCCGAAGAGAGATATTTGGCAAGTTGTCGTTTCCGGTTCATCAGAAATGGATCAACTTCAGGTTGTCAAGATAGATGTTGGTTGGCAGGCTGTCGGGATCCTCAAATTCAGCCCTGAATCCAGCCTTGAACTCCTCGGCATTGTTGTTGTAATGCAGGATGGTACCGAGGTCGACATAGATCCTTTTCCAATAACTGCTGGGTTTGATAACCATCAGGCTGTTCCAGACGGCGGCTCCGTCTTCGATGATATACATGCCAACTTCAAAGGAGTTGGTGTTTTGGTAGTCAAACTCGAGAATAACCGGGGAGGATTTTGGCGGCATATCCCACTGGTCGCGACTGATGCCTTCGAAAAACTTGTTAACCTTGGTAAGCGGTATGATGCCCGAGTAGCGTCCCTCCCTGACCACCTCATTTTGACCTGTCAGTCTGACGTTGGAATAATCGGGAAAACTGAAGGCAACCCCGGCATCTTCAAAATTTTCCATCCAGACAAACTTACAGGCATTCTTGTAGGTGGTTGCCGGCTCTACCAAATGGATCTTCCCGGCTTGCAATTCGATGTCAAACAGGTATGGCTCGAAAAAGGGGTATGCATATCTTGATGCTGAGATTCCGTTCAGTTTGACTCCTGGCAAAAGCGACAGGGTCTGAAATCCTGTTGAAAAGGTGGGCACATTGAAAGGCAATTCGAAAACCCCCAGGTTTTCACCCCCTACACTCACCCAAATGTTGTTGATGCCATGACTTGATGATCCGTGATCGATGTCGGTGATTCTAACCTTCACCGTGTCGATGCGTATATAGGCCGGAATCGGTTCCGGGGGGTTGATCAGTTCACACGACGAAAATCCAAGGCTCGATAAGAGGATAATAGCCAAAGCTGTTTTGTTGGGTCTCAGCATTGCGGTTAAAGTTTACAACCACAAAAGTAGTTATTTTTGACGATCGATCGGGAAATGCCAGACCATGCTTGAAGATAACGAAAGTCACCGCGGATTAAGAAACAGACTGATAGAGCAGCTCAGGACAAAAGGTATTGTGGATGACCTGGTGCTGAATGCCATGGCGAAGGTGCCCCGCCATCTTTTCATGGATTCTACTTTTCTAAAATTTGCCTATGCAGATCAGGCTTTTCCGATTGCATCCGGACAAACCATTTCCCAACCATACACCGTGGCGGTACAAACCAGCCTGCTTGAGGTAAGTCCGCATCTTAAGATTCTGGAAATTGGCACCGGATCAGGATACCAGGCAGCAGTTCTTGCAACGATGGGAGCGAGGGTATACAGCATCGAACGGATTCACCATCTGCATCAGACTTCAAAATCATTACTCAGTCAGATGGCCATTTCTGTCAGGCTCTTTTATGGGGATGGATACGCGGGCTTGCCTGCATTTGCCCCTTTTGACAGGATTCTGATCACCGCCGCGATTCCTGAACTCCCGCATGAACTTACCCGGCAGCTCAGGAGGGGGGGGGTCCTGGTGATGCCTGAAGGTGACCAGGGTTCACAGGTGATGAAAAAGATCATACGGACACACGAAGATGAATTCGTCACCTCCACCCATGGTAGTTTTATTTTTGTTCCGATGATTAAGGGTACTGAGTGAGGCAAGATGAGGATCAGTCTTAAAACCAAGCGGTTATTTCTGACTTTTGGGGTCATTTCGATCATGTTTGGTGCATGGGGCCAAACCTGGCCGGTAGATTCAATTTACCCGGAGGTGAAAAGGCTCAGGATTTCGTTCCATGTGTTCAGCGACAGTTCCGGTGGTGGCAATTTCAATTCTGATATCCTTGCAGAGGCAGCGTTTTTACAAAAAATGGCTGATTGGGTCAACCACAAGCTGTCGCATCTCGACCCCATGGATCCACCCTTCAGCTCTGCTTATGTTAGCGATGCAAGGGTAAGGATCCATCTTGACACTGTGTATTTTCACAGAGACCAGCGGGCATGGGATGCATCCGAAGAGATTGACGCCTGGTACATGCGGGATCAATTCATCGATTTTGATACCGTGAAGAGTTACCGGCAAAAGCATCAGACCCTCCCGGTTTTCTTTGCCGGGAATCACCCGGTTGTAGGGGGCTTCACCAGCAATCTGGGGGATAAACTGTTTGTTGCGATGCGTGGGTGTTACGCCAGATATCTCATGTTGCCCGAGGATGAGGCTCTCGAGGAGTGTGCCAAAAATCTGCTGCATGAGCTGGGCCATTCGATGGGACTGGCTCACAATTTTCAGGGGGGAGCGTATGGCGATCAGTGTGATACCTGTGAAGACAATGGTTGCCCGCTTGAGGGTACATCCAACAACATCATGGATTACTGGCCAGGATATGGACATGCCTTGTCTGTATGTCAGCTTGAAATCATCCATGAGCACCTTGAGGGTAAAAGGGGAAACATCTCTGAGGTACTGATCAACGACAGCTGTTATGTAAAACCCGGGTGGATGCATGAAATTCTGCCGGGTGAAGTGCTCCTCATTACGGGAACAAGATACCTTCACGGAGACCTGCTGATCAGATCGGGAGGTGAGCTGAGGGTTGAGGGATACCTTTCGGTTCCGGGGGATTGCGGTATTTATCTCGAACCGGGAGCCACGCTCATCGTTGGCGGAGGTACCCTGGGTAACCTTTGCGGGGATTTGTGGCTTGGAATCAGGCAGATATCCGGGCCGGCCGGTTTTCGCGAAGCCCCCAAGATTCAGCTGGAGGGGGGCACGCTTGAAAATGCAAGGATAGGAATAGAATCCCACGGTGAAATTGTTTTTGATTTTTCCGGTTTCAGTTTTAAAAACAACATCGTGGCGCTGGATCTGGATGGTTATCCAAGCGACACCCTTCTTCTCACCGCTTGCCGGTTCATCACCACAGGTAGACTGAATCATTACGATGAAGGGGTTTATCCTCAGACATTTGCCAGGTTAAGAAGGGCCAGGATGGCAATTCTGGATTCATGTGAATTCATCAACCAGCCCGGCACTCTTGTTTTTTCGCCGGATTACCTCGGAAATGGCTGGATGCAGTTCTCAGGCGGACTTGCGGTCAGGAAAAGCACCTTTCTGAATCTAAATGCAGGATTCATTTACAGCACAACCCATCACCAGGGGTTTGTCGATTGCCGGGAGAACCTTTTTATCAATAACCTGAAAGCGGTGGCACTGGATGGCAGTATGCCCGTCAATATCACGAATAATCATTTTGAGCTTCAGCGGTACGACCGGCAGACCACCCTTGGGATTATGGCGTTCAGGGCGGGCAGAATCATCATCGCGAACAACCACTTTTATTCGCAATTTGGGGCAGGAGAGCAGGCAGGTATATGGATCAAGGATCCTGAACCATTCACCTCACCATTTTTTTCAAACTATTTTGAAAACCTTCCGGCCGGCATACTCGTAACCGGAACGCCCGACCTGGATTCGCTGATCCTGATGGCTGAACCGGAGGTTCTGGGCGGGCAAAGGGACGCCATGCTGGGGCCGCAATTAAGAGACAATCGCTTCATCAAAACCGCCATCAAGGCAGGTTTCGCGAACAAGGCAGGCTTTGGCCTTGCCCTGGGGACGCCTGAAACAACGGATTTTCCCTTGCAGTCCTCCAGCGGATGGCCTCTTGGCGGAGCAATGCTGTACCAGAAAGCAATTCCCTTTTCGGGTTTTCTGATCGATACAGCCGAAGTGAGCGGTGCGGATAATGGATGGGTTATGCAAAACAGCCTGCTTTCACTTTCAGATCCGGTATTAGATCCGGCTCTGCCCGGCAATGAGATCCTGGAATCGGCACTTTCAAACCAGATGAGGGGGTTGCTGAAATGGGAGGATAGTCTCATCCCCTTAAAGAACTCAAGGGATCCCTTTCTTTGCATAGCCTATGCCAGGGAGGACCCCAACCTTGCGAGGTCATCGAAATGGCTTGACTTATGGGATTCATTCATGCTCGAGCGCGAAACATGGATCAGGGAGGAGCTATCGCGGCTGGCTCAGATCCGTACCGAACGCGACAGGCAGTTGACCTTGCTGGCGAATCACTATGCGATTCAGAATGCCCGCGAGTGGATGCGGGCCATGTCGGTGCTTCCCGTTATACCGATTGATGAGCCGGCTGATTCGATCATGGAAGAATTGACCTTGAAGCTCAGATCATTGCAGATACCAGCTTTTGTCCGGTTTGCCATTCCCTTTTCGCTAAACACCCCTCCTCCGGCCTTTTCACTGCATCCCAATCCAACCAGGGATCTACTCAGAATTCATCCTGAGCCGGGCTACAAGGTATCGCCAGGATGGGAGATCCGGATTTATACGATCCAGGGCTTTCTGGTGTTGAACAGAGATATCTACAATGCCGGAGAGCTTGAACTCGACATTAAGCACCTGTCTGCCGGTCCCTACCTGATGCATATTACGGGCAGTCAGGGCCCGCTGGGCTCATTATTATTCATTGTAATCAAATAAAGCCGATGACACAGACCATAACATTTTCATTCAACCCTCTCGGCGTGAATACCGTTTTGCTTTATGATTCAGGAGGCCGGGCTGTGATCGTAGATCCCGCCTTTGATCGCCAGGCTGAGTTTGACCAGCTTGAGTCTGCAATAAACCGGTTAAATCTTACCATTGAGGCTGTTATCAATACCCACGCACATTTCGACCATCTGCTTGGTCTGGCTTCAACGCTCCGAAAATTTGGCTGTCCTTTCTATCTCCATCCGGATGATGGTTTTCTGCTTTCCATAGCCGGGCATCAGGCCGGGATGTTCGGAATTCAGATGGAGGAGGCTCCTCCGGTACCCGACCATTTTCTTTCAGATGGAGAGTTGCTGAAGATTGGCGAAATGCACTTGAAAATCCTTCATGTTCCGGGTCATTCACCGGGGGGAATAGCGATTTACCTCGAAGATGCTGCCTTGTTAATTGCCGGTGACATTCTTTTTCACAGAAGCATAGGC
>CAYGOU010000047.1:5948-14697 GCA_964351455.1 uncultured Porphyromonadaceae bacterium | reverse complement strand
GGTTTTTACCCGGAGAGCATAAAAATGTTGGTTTTGGATTAGAAGCGTTCAAATGGTTAGAACAATGTCTGTGTTGAAAATATATCGCATCCAAATCATGCTTGTCCTGCTTGGGAGTCTGGCTTGGGCTGAGCATGCGGTTGCACAGACAGAACAGATCATTGCTCCAAAGTCGGCTTGGAAATATCTGGATTCCGGAGTATTCCCGGGAAATGCCTGGACCCAGACATCCTTTGATGATGCCTCCTGGTTAACGGGTAATGGTAAGTTAGGTTATGGAGAAGGGGATGAGGGAACCATTTTAAGTTACGGATCGGATGGTCGCAATAAGCATATTACTTATTATTTCAGAAAGGAGTTTTGGATTGAGAATCCGGGATCCGTTCAAACTATACTTATAAGACTTCTTCGAGACGACGGAGCTGCAGCCTACATTAACGGAGTAAGAGTGCTGGTCAGTAATTTGCCACAGGAATTCAATCACCTTACAACTGCTATCGAAGCAGTTGGTGGAGATGATGAATCAACCTACTTCCCATTCATTGTTGAAGCCAAAATGCTTAAGCAAGGGAGTAATCTGATCGCAGTTGAGGTTCATCAGCAATCGCCTTCCAGCTCAGACCTTGGATTTGATCTTGAAATGAGCATTTCAAGCGGAAGATTCAAGCAACTAAGAATCAATGAGGTTGTTTCAACCAACATTTCGCTTTATCCCGACCCCGACTTTGTTCAGTTCGTTGATCTTGTCGAGATTTTTAACGGCGGTATGGTCCCAATCGATATTGGAGGTTATTTCTTAACCGATAACCTGAACCGGAGAACAAAATGGAAATTTCCAACTGGGACTTCTATCCCGGCAGGTGGTTATCTCATAGTTTTTGCGGATGAAAGAAACCAAGGATTGCATACCAATTTTAAGTTGAGCAATGATGGAGAAACGCTTGGTTTATTTGATTCAGAGGGTGGCCTGGTTGACACCCTCTCATTTCCTTCATTGCTGCCTAACCATTCTTATGGCTACCTGAATCTCGAGAGTGAGGAAAGGGGATGGTTTGGGTTGCCAACACCGGGGACGTTAAACGTAGGGGGATTGACCAACGGTGTTCCTCTTGAACCACCCCAGTTTTCGCTGAAGGCTGGTTTATTTACGGGAAGCCAACAACTGGTTCTGTCGGTCTCGGATCCTGAAGCAGTAATCAGGTATACCAGAAACGGTTCAGATCCAGTATCCAATTCTGACCGTTATACCGGTCCAATTGCGATTTCTCAGAATACCGTTATTAAAGCCAGCACTTTCAAGGCGGATCGTTTGCAGAGTAAGGTAATCACGCAAAGCTACTTCATTGGTGAGAACTTCAACATCCCTGTAATATCAATAGGCATACCAGATCGTTTTCTTACAGACAGTGACGTTGGAATATATCGTAATGATAGGCTTCCTGTAAGAAAAGAGTGGGAAAGGCGCGCCACTTTGGAATTTTTTGAACCCGGGGGAGGTGGGTTTCAGGCAAATGTCGACTTAAGGCTTTTCGGTCGTGGAGCCATTTACTTTCCTCAGAAATCTCTGGCTGTTTTTGCGAGGGAAACTGATGGCGTAGATGGCATAGATTACCCAATCTTTCCTGATTCTCCAGTATCTCACTTCCAGTCATTTCTTCTTAGGAGTTCATCGGATGACTGGCGAAACACCATGTTTCGTGATGGCATGATACACACCCTGGTTAAGGATCATCTAGACGTCGAGGTTCAGGATTATCGTGCCTCTGTGCTCTTTATTAATGGAGTTTACATGGGAATTCACAACATCAGGACCAAACATAATGAGGCCAATTTGGCCACCCAGCTTGGTGTGGATCCGGATAACATTGATCTGCTGTTTGTTGACAATGATTACAATCCTCCAGTTATTGAGGTAAAGGATGGGGACGCTGCCGCATATTGGGCCATGTGGGACTTTGTTTCTAAAAATGACATGAGCAAGCCTGATAACTATGCTCTGGCCGGGCGGATGATCGATCTTGATAACTACATAGATTACGTTTGCATACAGATCATATCCGGTAACCGAAGCTGGCTGCATAACCGACGGGTTTGGAGACCCAAGACAGATGATGGAAAATTCAGATATCTTCTGTTTGACCTTGATTATGGGTATATGTACCTGGAGCAGAATGTGGTCTCTTCTTTAAATTCTAAGGATTTCGTTTTTAAATCCCTGGTCAAAAATCCAGATTTTAAGAACAAGCTTCTTCAACGTCTTACTGTGCTTGGTTCTACAGTTTTTGAACCCGGTAGGGTAATTGGGATCATAGACAGTTTAAAGAATATGATTGATCCCTACATGCCCCGACATATTGAAAAGTGGAAAGGAACCGCGTCCAATACGGTTATGACTAAGGCTGAGTGGGAGCAAAGGGTCGAGGTGATGCGCGATTTTGCTAGGAGAAGAAATACTGTTCATAAAGGTTATTTTGACAGCTTCTTTGGAGTATCTCAGCAATCTGATATATCCTTCTCTGTTGAACCAAAGGGATCGGGTCAGATTCTGAGCGATGGTTGGTTTGTCACCTCAGACTCTTACAGCTCCAAAGCCTATCGAGGAAAATCCATGAATTTATCCGCTAAGGCATTGCCTGGAAACAGTTTTATCGGCTGGAGGGGTACCGGAACTTCGAATGAAACGCTGATTGACAAGGAGTCAAGCTGGAAATACCTGGATGATGGATCTGATCAGGGCCAAGCCTGGCGTAATACCAATTTCAACGATGCGACATGGAAGACCGGAAGAGGGGTGTTGGGCTTTGGAGACCCCCATATTATTACCACTTTAAGTTATGGTAACGATATCAACAACCGTTACATTACCTATTATTTCAGAAAAACTTTTGAGATAGCGTCCGTTTCGGCATTCAGCAGACTTGAGATTCATTTGCTCAGGGATGATGGTGCTGTGGTTTATCTTAATGGTCAGGAAGTAGTGCGCTCAAATATGCCGGTGGGCACCATAAATTATCAAACTCTTGCAAACAGCACCGGAGGCGCTGACGAAACCACCTATTTTATTCATGAGATTCCAGTTACAAACCTGGTTCAGGGAACAAATCATATTGCCGTTGAGGTCCATCAGAATGCAGCGAATTCACCCGATCTGGGGTTTGATCTTGCCCTTTTGGGCTCTACATCTAATTTGGTGTTGCAGCCGGATATGAAGCTTAATGTGACTGAAAATGTTGACATTGAGGCGGTTTTTGAATCTGTCAGAGAGGGCCCGGTTGTAATCTCTGAGATTTATTATGCAACCGCTTCAAACCAGGATAATTCCTATCAGTTCATAGAATTGGCCAATGCTGGTTCAGAGCCAGTAAATTTGCAAGGATATTACTTCTCCGGAATCGATTTCACTTTCCCATCTTTTGTTATTAATCCAGATGACAGGGTGATAGTGACTGCAAATCATGAAGTTTACCAATACCTTTCGATACCTGTTTTTAAATGGTCCTCAGGTGTACTTGCATCAGGAAATCAGGATCTGAAGCTATTTACGGCGGAAGCCAAATTGGTCGATCATGTTGCCTATCTTAACGCAGCACCATGGCCAGTATTGACTGCCGGTTCAGGGTATTCAATCGAATTGGCAGATGTACATCTTCACAATAACCAGGCCAGTAACTGGAATAAGTCGAAATTCGCTGGTGGATCTCCTGGATTTGACAACCCTTCCTCCTTTTACAAGGACTTGAAAATTAATGAAATATTAACCCTTCCAGATGATATGGGTTATATGGGGACAAATGATTGGATTGAGATCATAAATACCGGTAATCGTGATATTGACCTGGCCGGATATTGTCTGAGTGATAATCCTTCATTTCCAGCAAAGTACAGGATTCCAACAGGGTTTTCTTCTCAGACCATCATTAAAGTCGGAGAAAGAAAGGTTTTTATTGCCTCCTCAACCCCCCAAGTTGGGCCTTTACACACTAATTTCAAGCTTAATAGTGAGATGGGGTCTGTTTCACTATCAAAAGCCATCGGGGATTATGTGGAGATCATTGATAGGGTTGATTACCAATATATGAGCCGTGGTGTATCATATGGTCGGCTTCCAGATGGGACAGGCGATTTCAATTCCTTAAGGCATCCAAGTCCTGGAGGGATTAACCGATACCTGGAGGAGAATATCATTGCCCCAGCCCGCATCAAAAGTGGAGAAAACATGGTAGTGGTGGTTAAAATTACCGATCAGAACGGTAACATAGATCGCTCCGTTAATACCACCGTAACCCTTGGCATTTCAAAAGGGAACCTCTCTCAAAAAAATATAAGAATTCGGCATGGAATGGGCACGCTGGTAACTATGGTTACTGCAAATGAAGATTTTACGCTTACTGTCAGCGGATATCCGTACAGCCGTTTTGTTGAAGTGGTGAATAGTTTCCCGGAGGTAATTCTTACGGGACCAGTTGATAAATCACTGGTTCTTGCTACGGGAATAGATTACAGAATAAAGACGAATCTGACCATAAATGCTAAAGGGAACCTTATTGTTCAGGCTGGTGCTAGGCTGGTTTTTGATTTCGACAGGAACATCATTTCTTACGGAAGGGTTGAGTTTCAAGGTACAGTATACGAACCCGTCATCATGATGCCTGCTCCTGGTGTTGCAACCTGGGGCGGAATTGAGGTCAGAAACGTTGATTCACTTTCAACCTTCGATTATGTGATGATGTTTCATGGCGGTGGTGATGTAAGCAGAATGAAGGGCCATTCATATAGTCAACCCCTTATCTACTCAGAGAAATCTCCGGTTAAGCTTGATCATGTTTGGATAACCGATAATGAAGGAAAGGGAGTTTATGCTGATTATGCAGATATATATATTAATAACTCATTGATTGCAAGGTCAGATCAGGGGTCTGAGTTTAGGTATTGCAATACCGAGATCAGAAATACCTGGTATTTTGAAATTCCAGATAATGACTGGACCACAATCGATGATGATAACGATGGGATATACTACTGGGCTAATAAGGAGATTGACAAGCCACACATTCTTGACAACTGCGTTGTGTTTAGAACAGAGGATGAGGCCGTTGATCTGTGGCGAGCGAATTTGGTGGTTACCAATACTATTTTGGCTGGATGCTATGATAAAGGTATTTCCGCCGGATATGGTTCACAAGTTGACATCAGCTACAGCATCATAGCCAGAAATACAACAGGACTATCACCCAGTTTTGGCGGTTTTATAAGGGCTGATCATGTTAATATTTATAAGTGTTCCAGGCCTGTATTTGCTTATGAATACAGCAGTGTGGAGATTCAAAACTCAATTATTTCAGACCACAACTCACTACAATACAATTCTGAAAACCTGCCAACGGTTTATTTCGCTTATTGTCTTTCAGACAAGGACCCATCTCTTCCGGGAGAGAACAACCTTTATGGTGATGCGGGTTTCAATGATCCGGCTAATTACGATTTCGCGTTGAAGGCCGGTGCCCGGGCAATCGATAAAGGTAACCCCGACTCCCCCAGGGATCCTGATGGTTCTCGAGCGGATCTAGGGGTCTACAATTACGGAATGAGCAATGGAAATCAATTGGTAATAAATGAGATACATTATCATCCGGGAGAACACCAGAGGCCTGAAAGTGAGTATGAATTCATAGAATTGATAAATATCTCCGGTAAGACCATTGATCTGTATAATTTTCGTCTCGCAGGGGAGGTGAGACTGGTTTTTCCCAAAGGAGCCTTAATCCACCCTGGAGAAATTATTTTGGTCGCAGCAGGACTTTTTTCGTACGACAAATTGAATGTGCAGGTTTTTCCATGGAGCGAGGGTAATTTGTCTAACAGCAGTGGTGAGATAGTATTACTTGATAACAAAGGTGCCCTTATTGATCAGGTTGTTTATTCAGACCGTTCACCCTGGCCGGTGATACCGGATGGTCAGGGTTTCTCCTTGTCTCTGAAAAATCCTTATCTCGACAATAGCCTGGCTTCAAACTGGGACGGGAGCTATGGTTTAGGAGGGACACCAGGACGGCTCAATGTGCTTCCGGATTTCTCCAAAATTAAGATCAATGAAATTTTTGTTAAGGAAACCACTATTCAGGATAAAGGAAAAGTAAGAACAGGGTGGGTGGAGCTTTTTAATGGGGGAGAGATTCCTATAAACATTCAGGGGTGGTTTCTCTCAAATGATCCAACAGTTCTAGATAAACATCAAATTCTTTCTTATAACCAACAGTTGACCTGGATTGACCCCAAGGCACACCCTCTTCTTCAGGTCTCTGATGTACCTGACTCATATCCACTTATGGTGCCGAATGAACTTGTTGCATCAGGAAATATCCTGATACTTTCAAGAAAAACTTCGTCAGGCTTGGTGGAGATTGACCGGTTGAGCTGGGGTGTAAATGATCAGGATGCCTCAAACGGGAGGTATCCTGATGGCACAAATTCGATCCACACTTTTTCGTTTCCAAGTCCAGGCTTATCGAATAGTTTGGGTTCCAAGCATATTGTCAGCATGAAGACCATGGTGAGTGGAGATCAGCTACCGATAGTCCTGAAATATCAAAACATTGAAGGAATTGTTCCTGAACATGAATCCGGCAGAAAAGAATTATCCGTTGGCAATGCCGTTTTCTCAACCCGAATGGTTAATGTAATAAAGGGTAGGGGAAGTGTTACTCCTACTGTTCAGTCTCAGGAGAACTTTTCAATAAGGATACCAGGGGTGGAGGATTTCTGGGAAGTACAGGTTCAGGAAAGCCGTATGTTTAAGGGAATTAACCATACAGTTGATTTTAACGAGATCTGGAGCGGAAAGCAGGCGGTTTACATCAATCAAAGATTTTTGATTGGGGTCGGAAGAACCGTCACCATAATGCCGGGAACCCGGGTGATCTTAGGTCCTAACGTTAACTTTAAGGTAGACGGTGTTTTAAATGTTCTTGGAACACCTGACAACCCGGTTCTATTTATGTCCGCGGACCCGGACAGACCGTGGGGGGGGGTTGAATTTGGGGAGCAGGCCTCTCCTTCGGAGATCAATTATTGTTTTTTTATTGGTGGAGGAGGTGATGCAAGGTCTGCAACGGGGCAATCAGGAACACAAGCGGTGATTAGCACAATAGGGGCAACTTTAAAACTTGACAATTGCTTTTTTATTGATAACAAAGGCAAAGCAATTTATGGAAAGGATGCCATTCTTGATCTTGAAGAAGTTTTTATCAGTCGTTCTGATGCAGGTATTGAATCCTATGACGGCACCTTGCTGATGGACCAAGTTGACATTCTCTACCTTCCCAATGAATCTCAGACGATTTCGGGAAGCAGGGAACATGATGGAGTCTATATTTTCAGAAGTGCGGATTCTGACGGGTCTTCTGCCGTGATAAGCAACTCAATGATTGCTGCCGTAACCGATGATGCGATTGACATCATGCCAGGATCAGATGTGTCTGTCAACAAATCGGTTATATACAAAGCTGGCGATAAGGGTATCAGTGTCGGGCAAACTAATGTCAGAGGTGATCTCTTGCTTATTGAGGGATGCAAGGAGGGTGTATCGGCAAGGGAGGCTGGGTATGCCTACATTAACCGCTCTACCTTTTATGGTAACCAACGTTCACTTAAATCATACACGAACGATGCTACCATTGGCCATGGGCACATATTTTTAACCAATTCAATTTTATCAGGCTCCATAGATTCTGACCTGTCGATAGAAGCAGGATCAGAAATCAGGGTTTCATACTCTCTCTCTGATCTTTCATTGATTGTGGGATCCGGGAATATTGACAGTGATCCGATGTTTTCCAACCGGAATATCGGAGATTATTCTCTGCAACCAGCTTCCCCTGCAATTGATTCAGGTGACCCCAATCACACTTTGGATGCAGATGGATCTAGAGTGGATATGGGCGCTTTTCCGTTTCAGGCTACCTTGAGAGGAGGAGTGATAATAAATGAAATACATTACAACCCCCTTAACCAGTTTAGTCAGCACCAGTTTGTTGAAATGCAGAATATTTCTGAGAGCAATATGGATTTGTCAGGATACGTGATAGATGGCGATGTTCAGTTCACCTTTCCAACCGGTTCAGTAATTGCTGAAGGAGAATTCTTTGTGTTGGTGCAAAGTTTAGAAGCTCATCAGGATAAAGGATATAAAGTGTTCAAATGGACTTCCGGTAATCTTTCTGCCTCAGGAGGACAAGTTATTCTTAAGGATGCAAATGGGGCGATAATTGATCAGGTGGCTTTCGGTGTTGGAAATGGATGGCCCTGGTTGCCCGCTGGCCAGGGGCCCAGTCTGGAACTCATAGGTCCTGAGAAAAATAATGCCATTTCAGCGTCCTGGAGGTCAAGTTATTACATAAACGGAACTCCCGGGGCGGCCAATACCGTTCCTTCATCTGATCGTATTAAGGTCAATGAAATCCTGGCTCGTAATACCTATTCCTATCCGGACGAAACGGGCGAGATATCAGACTGGGTAGAGTTTTTTAATCCAACTGAACACTTTATAAACCTGGGTGGACTGTTCCTTTCTAAATCAGCTGACCAACCCTCAACCCATGAGATTCCCAACAATCGGGGTGACAGCACCTATGTTGCACCTGGGGGGTTTTCAACTTTCTGGCTTGATGAGAAACCGCAGAAAGGGGTGCATCATGTATCCTTTGTACTGCCAGGCGCCGGGTCTTTTGTTGGCATCAGCCGCCGCCAAAAC
>CAYGOU010000047.1:5019-5938 GCA_964351455.1 uncultured Porphyromonadaceae bacterium | reverse complement strand
GTACCAATACCTTGATCAGGTAATATATCCTGCAATCTCATCCGATCAGTCTTACGGGAGGGTGCCGGATGGTGGAAACACCTTTGAAAAGATGGATGTACCTACTCCAAATGCTCCAAACCAAGGGCCCAGAGAATTGGTTAGCGGGATTTTCATTAATGAATTGATGGCCAGGAATTCTTCAACATACCTGAACAACCTTGGTGAGTTTGATGACTGGCTTGAACTGTATAATTCTAACGATGTGCCGGTTAATGTAGGGGGACTATATTTGACTGATCAGGAGAGTAATTTGACTCTATGGCAGATACCATCAACAAGACCGGATTCAACTACCATACCTTCCAAGGGATTTCTCGTTTTTTATCCAACTACGAAAATTCGTGCGGGAGTTCTGCATTCAGATTTTCAGCTTGCTGGCAACGGAGAATTTGTTGCGCTGGTTCAGATGTATCAGAACCAGGCTCAAGTGCTGGATTCAATAAGTTATCCACCCATTGGTTCGGATGTATCCTATGGAAGGATACAAGATGCATCTTCCCAATGGATCACTTTTACAACTCCTACACCCAATGCTTCAAATCATGGCGCCTCGGGCATTTTGGATTTCGAATTGCTTGATAATCAAATCAAGGTTTATCCTAATCCGACCCAAGATCGACTGATTATTGACGCCAGCAATCTTAACGACCCTGTTGAACTCATCGAGATCAGCGACCTCTATGGAAGGGTTTTTCTTAGAAAGGAGGTAAGAGACCTCAAAGAGATTGATGGAAACCAAAGTTCCTGGCTTTTAACTTTGGAAGGAAGATGGGAGCCAGGAATCTATTTTATCTGGATCAAGACAAGGCAAAATCTGCATACTCAAAGGGTTATGATTACTAAATAAGTCTGATTATTGATTCGCAATGTATACATT
>CAYGOU010000047.1:0-5009 GCA_964351455.1 uncultured Porphyromonadaceae bacterium | reverse complement strand
GTATACATTTGTGTAAGCTGATGTTCCTATGAACAATGAGAATCCTTATGACCTCAATTATCTCAGTGACCTGGCAGCCGGAGATGAAACCTTTAAGATGGATATGATCCGGTATTTTTTCGACCATGCGAGACCGGTGCTTGATCAGATGGATACTTTGCTTGAAGGAGAGGAATGGCCGGCCTTGCGTGAAGTCGTGCATAAATTTGGATCCAATCTTACCTTAATTGGGATTCATGGTGCTATAGGCGATTCAACACGACTGGAATTATTGGTTGAAAAGCATCAGCAGATTAGTGAGATATCAGGATTGGTGAAAAGGATTCGCAGTTCGGTTGAACTAGCACTTGATAAACTTGCCGAAGATTTTCAATTGGAAAACTAAACCTGTCAATATGGCTACCATTCTTATTTGTGATGATGATCTTATGATGCTCAGGACGATTGAACATCGATTGAAAAATGAAGGCCATGAGGTACTGTTGTCGAAAGATGGTCAGGAAGCAAGCAGGATTCTTCAGGCTCAATCCGGACGAATTCAGTTGATTATTACAGATTTACTGATGCCATTCATGAGCGGACTAGAATTGATCAATCTCATCAGGGTGCAGTATCAACTGACATTGCCAATTATTGTTTTGTCAAAGGTTGGCAATGAGGATACCATATTGCAGGCTTTTGAGCTAGGCGCGGATGATTATCTCACCAAGCCGTTTAGTCCGAATGAGCTGTCTATTCGAGTAAAAAAGCAGTTGATCCGCAGGTAAATCCGAAATGAGTTTAAGGTTATTAATATTTCCGGTCTGGTGTATCCTGTTCTCTTTTACCAGTTACGGTCAGTTTAAGGATTCTACAGCTTTTGAAGCCGACCTGGCAATGAACGCTGCCATTCATTTTGCCCGGCAAGGCCATTATAATGAGGCGAGGATTCTTTGTCGTCGTATCCTGGAGGATAGACCAGACTATATGGATGCAAGATTATTGCTTGGTAACACATACGGCTGGCAAAATGAGTTCGACGAAGCAAGAAGCATCTACGTGGAGATTTTTGAATACGACAATGCAAACAAACCGGGACTGATAGCATTGGCAAATCTTGAAATCTGGGCACAAAAACCTTCAGCAGCTTTGAATGTCTGTGAACAAGGCCTGAGTTATTATCCTTCTGATCAGGAGTTTCTGCTATTAATGGCAAGAGCTAATGTTTTGAAAGGAGATTTGCAGGCGGCAAGACTGAACCTTCTTGAAATCCTAACTCAGGACCAAACCAACGAGGATGCACGGAATTTTTACGTTCAGATTCGCAGTGGAATTCCCTATAATCCGGATACTGTAAGGATTGAAGGAAGAGAGCCGGTTTTTGAGTTGGTCCATATCGATAGTCTGCTGTTCAGAGCAAAGAATTTTGCCTGGAATGAGGATTATAACAATGCCAGGGAGTTGATAGCTGTGATAATGCAAAGAAAGCCTGATTATTATCCTGCAATGGTTTTGAACTCATATACCTATGCCTGGGATAATGATTTCACAAATGCCCGTAAGGAATTATGGCGGTACAATCCTTTCGAATCAAGACATAAAGATGGAATTAAGGCTGCCATAGATATTGAAAAATGGGCAAGGGATTATGAACGGGCCATATTGTATTCCAAGGAAGCCCTCTTTCTCTTTCCGGATGATGACTCTTTTGTAATGATGGCATCTGAGGTTTACACACTTAATCAGGATTTCATAAATGCTAAAAGAGTTCTATACAACAGACTAAACAGGGGAGAATATTCACCAGAAATACTTATTGCCTATAGTAAGCTAATGAATCAATCTTCGGAGCTAGAACGAAAGCGTTTTGACAGTGCGATCTCTGATTCGCTTTTTCTTGCTATGGATATTGAGGGAATACTTCTGGAGGCTCAGGAGAATGCTTATAACGGTAAGTATTCTGAAGCATTGGAGAGTTGTGAGTATGTGCTGTCCTTTTATCCTGGGTTTTATGCAGCTTTAATGCTAAAGGGCAACGTGCTATCGTGGATGGGGGAATACTCGCAAGCCCTGGCCATTTTTGATCACCTTTTTAATGAAACCTTTGATAGTTATGAGTTAATCCTGGCATTGGTAGATGTCAATACCTGGCAGGGAACCTACGAACGTGCTCTTGAAATTACAGACTATGGACTGAATATTTTCGCGTCGGATCCTGAATTGTTGTACAGACGCGCTGTTCTTTATCAAAGACTAGGTCAAAAGGATCTGGCTCAACGTGAATTCAGGATGCTTCTTGAGAGTTTCCCACAGGATAAACGATTGAAAGATGCCTACTATTCTGCAAGGGGACTTATTCCAATCAACGGGGTATCCGGCGAGTATACTTACAATGGCTTCAGGCTCCCCTTCAACAGATCCTGGCATATGTATACTGCCCGATATTACCAATCTGGAGATTCCGGAACTTTGATTGGATCTGTTAATACAGGTTATGTTGATAATGATACCCTGGCATTTATGGAAGCAGGAGGGGTACAGTTCGAGATTGATGCCTGGCCTGTCTTTTCGTTACAGAAAATGTATATGCATTTTAATGCCGGATTTTCCCCATCAGATGTATTTTCTAGATTTAGGTTCGGTTCTCATGTTTATAAGGAACTACCCGGTGATTTTGAGTTATCCGGAGGATTCAATTACATGTTTTTTCGTAATGCAGTGGATACTTCGAATGTATTGATTACTGACATAGGACTTTCTAAGTTTTTCGGCAGTTGGATGGGAGGATTATCTGTTAGCTTTGCACCGGTTGATGGTAAGCTGTCCCAGGGTTATTCGGCCTATTTGAGAAGAATGATCAACCGGGCCGATAATTGGGTGCAACTATCGGTTGGAACAGGAATATACCCGGATAACCCGATATATTACCTGAATGATCCAACATACAATCCAACCAGGATGCTGAATTCTTTAAACCTTTTATTGGCAGCCAGATATCATTTTGCTCCAAAATGGATTGGAAGGCTTTATGCCGGTTTGCTTTTTGAGGAGTATATAGCAAACACCATCAGGCAAAATGCCACCGTTAACGTTGGTCTGATTTATCTGTTTAAGGAGTTCTAGTTTTAACCAAATTGACAATTGCTGCCCCTGATACCTCTTTAAGGACAACGCATCCGGGTTCTTCCTTGAATGAAATATGATCGGGGTAGGTAGAAACAACACTGTATTCAATGGGAATCCTTATTGGAAGTCCCTTAATAGGGTAGGGACAAAAAAGCCTGACCGATAGCCCCCCATCAACCTCTATAACATCAAGGCTGGTATGAATCCTTGCACGGTACCACGAACCAAATTCGCCCAGGGTTCCAAACCAGGCTTTTGACTTGTACAAATCAATGTACTCCCTGAGAAACTCAACTTTTTGTCCCAATTCATTAGGATGAATCAAAATCACTACAACACCACCATACCTGGATATCTGTTCGGTAACAAAGACTGCTTGCCCCATTCTCTCATACATGGGAGGCAATTCCTCATCCTCAATGGTTACAGGAAACTCATAAACATCCAATAATTGATTGAAATGATTGTCGTATATGGCCTGGAAAGGCATATGTGTTAAAAGCTCATTGGCCAAAGAACTGGATGAATACCTTATGCCTGCTGCGCCTAAAACCTGGTGTAAGGCAGCCGAATAACCAAGGTATCCGGATCTCCATGAAACAGTTTGATTGTTTAGAAGGTGGTCGAGCAGGAACTTACTTACCCTTACCTCTCCAAGCAAAGTTTCATTGAATGTGCTGAAACCGGTTACATATATTGGACGATAGTCGGGATACCGCTCCCTCCCGGTGCCAATAGGAAGATAATCTAAAAATGGGGTATGGGAAACGGAGTGGTTGCCAATTTCCATACCCAATGACTTTAGTGCCTTAAGGTATTTTAGGTTTTCTGAATTAAAAAAAGCCTCATCCTGCCCGTCTTTAATGTATTTGGTCTGAATATTGAATGTTCCGGGAACTCCAGCCTTTTTATGGACATTAGCATATACCAGTGAATAAGGAATCGCATCTTTTGTGTCGACATCATAGGAAATAACGACCGGAACATGGCGGTTCTCCGGAACCGATCCAATTATAATGGGATACTTTGAATAATTGAGGTAAACCTGCTTGATGACCTGATAAAAGACATCCATAGTAGGTTCAAAGTCATTTGACTGAGATCGCTGATATTCAGCGTCATAATTGAAGTGTCCAACCATGGTGAAGTATCCCAGATCAATCCCGATGGCGAGTGCCAGGCCTTCGTTGTAAAGCTTTTGAACCATGGCCGGCGAACCGTCATCATATATGGCAAGGGGGTGATACTCTGGGGTATTGTAGGCGTAAGAAAAAAAGGCCAATGAATCATATTCCTGATTGCCAATACTGATTGTTTTTTCATTGGTTGCCGATACGAATGACACTAAAGGGGATGACGAAGGATCAAAACTGATACCAAAACGATCCTTTCGAGATTCTGAGTCCTTAAAACCAAAAATCGGTCCCATAGAAGGAGCCCTGAGCGCAAATCCAATCAGAGTGCCTCCATTCTTTGGGAAATCCCGGAGTTTTGAAAATGCAGTCATGTCAAGATTCTGGCTTGTAACCGAGGGGTAAATCATGACCACGCTGTGCTGAAGTGCATCGTCAAGTTCAGTAGTAATTCTGAATGGAATCGAGTTGGAGTTCAAACCGTTGACAATCCCCAACCAAAAGGAAGTTGTGTCAATCAGATAAACGCACAAACGATTCGTATTGCCATTCGAGTATTCTCTCCAGGAGGTTGGTTGCCTGTAAGGCACAATGGTTTCATGTTTGGGCCCTGATACCCCAGCGAAAAAGTGAACCAGATCAGGGTTTACAATAGTAGTTTTATGCTTGTACCCATTGACTCTGACGTACTCTTTTATGTTGGCAATCCTCTTTACCTCTGTCCTTGCGTTCAGATCACCCTGGCCCAACAAGGGATTACATACCATGCAT
>CAYGOU010000046.1:10152-14753 GCA_964351455.1 uncultured Porphyromonadaceae bacterium | reverse complement strand
CGCATCCGGAACCAGCAGGCAAGAAAGGTACTGCCATACATCCGGAGCATGACCAAAATGAAGCAGCTGGGCAGAATTGCTCTCTTTATAAAGATCCTTGATATGATTTCAACCAATCTGGAACTTGAAATCATCGCCAGCAGCATGCCCAGCATTCAAGGCAAAGAGGACAGCGTCAAACTGAACAGGGTATATAATTACATCATCAAACATTACGACCAGCGTATAACACTCAGGGAGATTGCCGACCTGGTCAACCTCTCGCCCACCGCTTTCTGCCGGTTTTTCAAAATGAGAACCCAGAAAACCTTTTCCCGCTTTCTGATAGAGGTGCGGATCAACCAGGCATGTAAGATGCTGTCAAACGGCAATTACAATGTCACTGAGACCCTCTTCTCCTGTGGATACAACAACAGTTCCAATTTCCACCGTCACTTCAGACAACATACCGGCCTGACCCCGCTTGAATATCGCGAAAAGGCACTGATGCACACCGCATATTCCTGAAAATCCCTAGAAATGAGATGCTTATTAAATCATCGGCCATCCTTTAGGATTTGGCTGACTTCAATTATTGCAGGCCTTTTGGTATCCTGTCATCCAGGTGGTGATTCGAAAAGCTGGACCTTTGTCAGCATGCCTGATTTTCTGAACGTAGATTGCAATTACCCTCAGCCGGGATGGGAAGATGCGCTAGGTTTTATACTTGAGTCGGTGAAAAAGGAAGAGCCTGATTTTCTGGTCGTACCGGGAGACCTGGTTATGGGCGAATGGGACGGTCCTGACTGGAATGATGCCGATTCGATCAATAAGTATGCTGACCGGTATTATCCTGCATGGATCGACAGAATGAATCATCATGGATTGAATTACTATACTGCGATCGGGGATCATGAGGTCGGAGACAATGACTGGCCGACAGAGAAGCGACTAAATGCTGTTGGATTATATAAGGAAGCCTTCGCACGGCACATGAAGATGCCGCAGAATGGTCCTGCTCATATGAAAGGAACGGCATTCTGGTGGAGACATAAAAATGTGCTTTTCATTTCAATGGATCTTTTTGAGGAGGGGAAAAGCCGGAACGGTCTGATAAAAATCGGGGCAAGCGGGGAGCAGTTAACTTGGTTCAGAGAGGTTATGGCTCAGCATTCCGGGGCAGATCACAAAATCGTAATTGGCCATGTACCGGTACTGGGTCCTGTGAGAAAGTGGAGCTCAAGTGCCCTCAAAGTAACAGAAGGAAGGGAATCTGAACTATGGCAGACGATGAAGGAATACGGAGTGGACCTTTATTTATGTGGTGAGGTTCATGCCATTACCTGCACCGAAAGCGACGGTATCATGCAAATCGCCCATGGGGGATTAATAGGATACAATACCCGCACCAATTATCTGGTGGCACGGGTAAGTAAAAAGAGAATTGACATCGAAATTAAGGAGATTGATATGGTGCCGTCAGGAGAGCATCTCTGGCAGGTTCAAACCAACAGGCCACTCAAACATGTGACCATTTCACCCGCAGGTATAGAGAATGGCTTTAGTACGGTAGGCACCCTTTGCCTTGACAAAACGGAGGGAAAACAGTTTACTAACCGCGACGGATACTTTTTGAAAGAGCATGAAACCAGCGACGAAACGGCTGTACCAATATTTAAAAAAGACAACAAACAAGGCCTGCCGACCGAATTATCACGGATCAAATAAAGCAGTCCGACCCAAAATCACCTCACCCCTCTGGCTCACCTGCCGGAAGAGTTTATCAAGCCATCCGAAAGATACCGGCCCGGGGCTTTCTGGAGCTGGCTGAATGGCAATATGACCAAAGAGGCGATGACACGCGACGTGAAGAAGATGAGCGAAAAGGGAATGGGAAGGGCAGAAATCTGGGACGTGGCCGCTATCAACAATAAGGGCAATTACTCACAGGCAAGTGGAAAGTGAAGCGCTTTATTTGCTCGACCAACGGACAAAGGATGATCGTTCCTTCGCCCAAATCAGGTGGACTTTTCATTGATTCTCTTGATCCGGAATCCACAAAAAACTCCTGGGTCATTTCATGGACCGATGCTATGCCAGAGGTTTTCATGAAAATGCGGGGTTATGATCTTACCAGGTACCTCCCTGTGGTGGCGGGTTGGGATATAACGGGGGCAACTGACTAAGGATTGAGGTCATGAACCAATGGGTCAACCGGCTTACCGGAGACATGCTGGCACCACCTGAAAACCGATACTGCCGTACCAACCAGCCCTATATCACCAGCGATGATTTCGGCATCGACAACTGGGCCGAAGGCGGCGATGAAACATACAGGGTGCAGAAATCAGGACTCATAGGACCGGTCAACATCATAAAATACTGAACCACTTTCTTTTCAGTCCTGCTTCAACAGCAGCGCGTTCTTTAGCGCTCAGCACTCCGTCGTAAACAATCATTTCGGCCAGAGAGCCCTCCCAATACCCTTCGGTGGTTCGCAGCTCTGATGACTGTTTTTCATCAAACTCCTTTACCAGGATATGATAATCCTTATCCGGCGGATATGACTGTAGATCCAACAGGTGATTCAACCCTCTGAAGGGCGCAGTTCCTTCAAACGACAGAGAGCTCTCCCTGAACACCATGATGACCGTCTGAAATCCGGTCACGGCCTTTTCGAGGTTGGTAACCCATACCATTTCAAACCCGGCTACGCCCATGTTATTGAGCGAATTGGGTTTGTAGAGGATAAACGGACCCTTCATTCCGGTTGCCTTATCCTTCCAGGTGCCGAAAGGATCCCTCGGAGGCGCGGGATCGTCGGTTTTGCCGTCGGCGTCAAGATCGCTGGCATCCAGCCATAAGAGCAGATTGGCGCTTTTCACCTGATCAGGCTGCATGGCTTTGGCGCGATGGCTCAACGCATCAGGTGAATGGTAAAATCCCCTTCGCTGAACGCTGGTGGCTCCGTCTGCCTCTCTTCTGGCCCCCACAAAATAGCTGCCCTTATCCGGAGGATAAAAGGTTGTACCCGTGGCCAAAGGTTTTGCCGGATTTTCGACTTTAAAAACCGGAACATCTTCATCATACCACAGGTATTCGAACTCTTCAATCGGTTTCAGGATCTTAACCTCGCCCGACTTCATTTGCTTCAGACGGATTTCACCGGGATCAAAAGTTAGCGGCTTGCTGACTGCAGCTGGCTCAAGACCGGGATCTTGAGGCAAACGGATATAATCAATGTGCAGCAGGGATGAATCCACACTCGCCAGACTGATCGAATGATTACCCTGCCTAAGGTACACGGGGAGTATCACATCAGCCCAGCCGGTATAGAGTGGCCGGGTTTCATGACACACCAGGCCGGGTTTAACCAGCTCGCCGTTTACATGCAGATCAAGACGGTTATCGCCCTTTCTTCCGCTTGCATATACAATCTGAAGATCGTACCAGCCTGCCTGATTCACCCCGACATCCCAGCTCACTTTAGCCCTCTCCCCACCAACCCTCAGGAAATGCTGTCCACTTGCACCGAAATAGGGCTGTACCGCTCCGGGTTCGAAGGTAAAGTCAGCTCTTTCAGCCTCAAATCTCCTCCCCTGATGCTTTTGAATCGGAAGGTATGGATCTGCAACAGTCTTTAGTGCCTGGCCGCCATTAATATACCATCGTTTCACGCGATAAGGAAATTCGCCGAAGGGTGGATCCTCCCGAATAAAACTGGTGGTATCCCTAAGGCTAAAAACCAGTTCATAGGCTTTATCCGGATCGAACGAAACCGTCACTTCGTCAACACCTCTGGCAATGACTGCTCCGTTCAGAATCCATTGGGTATCATGTGTATCGGGCACCGGACTGACCCTGCTCACCCGAAAAGGCTGTGTGGCAGGAGTGTCAAACATCAGATGCTCTTCTGCTGGAAAAGACTCTTCAATGGGGTACACCAGGGTGTATACCCGCATCGAGATCCTTTGGCCGCAAACCGGGCACATCTCCTCGGTGTTGTCAAAGACGCCGGCTCCCATGAGGCAACCCTGGGCGGTTGATCTGAAGTAATTGGTCAGGTGATACTGACTTCCCTCAAAAGCTCCGATCTTCTCTTTGTACTCGGCAGTATAGGGAGTTGGCAAAGGTGTTTCAGGTTCAACCCAAGCCCTCCAGGGGATTTTGTCACGCTCGTAGTCGAGGGTGGTTGTATAAACCGGAATGGCGGAGGTCCCAGTAGCGGCGGCCGTATACTCATCACCGATCGAGCTGCAGGTATGGGAGATTTCATGAAGCATCTTCCCAATGTGATTACCCACAATGACCGCGTTTCCTGTTCTTGCCTCAAGGTTTCGGGCAGCGCCGCCCCCACCTCCGTCGCGGTTGGGCATCATCAGCACGGTTACCCATCCCGTGTAGGGATCGGTCCAGGGCAGAAACAGCCGGTCTCTGACAGCATCCACCAACTCAGAATCCATGTTTCCGGTTCTCCATTCGGGAGCATCGGGCCACCAGAGCGCATATAAATTGAAAAACTTATGATAATTGGCATACCGGGTGTGGGCATCCGGATGGCCGGGAGTAAAAGCGGCCAATAAAGATTTTAGACGTCCTTTTGAAGTTGTTCACCCCGGAAC
>CAYGOU010000046.1:0-10142 GCA_964351455.1 uncultured Porphyromonadaceae bacterium | reverse complement strand
AAGATTTGTTGATGTCATCCATAAACTCATCACGCATCTCCGATCCCCTGTAAGGCCGTACATCGCGGGCTTCCCAGCGGTTGATGATCACGATGTTGATCCGGTTGTTCTTATCCCCGTTAATCTGAATGGGTATCAGTTCCATTTGCCTGATCAGGCTGTCGACGTAGGCCGTTTCGAATGTCACCGGAACGCCGTCCCATGAACCGGACAACCTTGCCTGAGCCCAGTTGCCGGTGGCCCCGTTCCCTTCAAATTTCAGGAACAGGCAGTCAAGGCCCTTCACCTCGATATTAATCTGCTTCGGCAACGAATCCCTGGTCATCCAACCGCTGTCAAACAGCACCTGGTTGCCGAAAGCATCTTCATTGAGCACTTTGAAGCGTCCTTTCAGCGTATCGTGACATGATTCGTCGAGTCCGACCATGGCCCTGAACTTGGTTGAATTTCCCTTTAACTTATAAATCAGGATGGTGCCGTTCTCAAAAGAGATGCCCTTGTCGTACTTTTTCCCATGCATCCGGATGGGATTTCCGGCCGGAGTCAGGTCGTATCCCGGGGCCTGGCCATATTTCATGATGTAATAAAGATCCGACAGGTAGGTAAAACCATCCGGTGAGGGGATGTATTTGTCTTCGGAAACCGGATCCGGAGCGGGAAGAAGTTCTTTGCGAGCCTTACCGATTTTGAGCATATAGTGGCCATGCTGAGGCACCTGATGTGCGGTAAATTGATCCTTGAATCTGCCCAGGTTTTTGCGGGCCCACAAATCCCTGACCGGCTGGTTACCTGCCAATCCGATCTGCTCCCATGACAGGGTGATATCTGCCGGAATCGAATCGGTATTGTACATTAACACCGCCGTGGTTCCATCGCTCAGGGGTTTGTTGTAGATGATCTGCTTACCGTTGTCAAAGACCCTGTAACCCTGGATTCCCCGTGGATCCTGATTGACGGCCAGCACTTCTTTTGCTGTCAGCACCGATGTAACAGTATCCGTCATATTTCTGAGGTCATTGCCCGCCATCAGCGGTGCAGCCAGGATGCACCAGAGGCTCATGTGAACCCTGTCCTGTATCTCTGAGGCCAGGTTACCCACTTCGAGCATATCCGGGTCGTTCCAGTGACCCGGACCAGCAAACTGCCATAGTCCGTTGAAGGCAGGATGAATTCTGAGGTCGCCTCCCGACGTGTTGGCATGATGATATACATTCTCGATCCAGGGGTAGATATCGTAAGAGGTACGCCACAATTGACCGTAGTTGGCTCCGCCCCAGGCCCAGGCACCGTTGCCGAAATCTGAAATGCTCAGTATCATCGGCCTGCCGGTTTTAGCAATCGCGTCGCGGTAAATAGCCAGGTCTTCGGTGGTAAGCCTTCCATTCTTTTCGGCATAACAGGCATCGAGTTTGATGTAATCCACTCCCCATTCGGCAAAAGTCGCCATATCAATCTCCTCATGTTCAAAACTCCCCGGCAGTCGCTGACAGGTCAGGTATCCGCGACATTCATAAATCCCAAATTTCAACCCCTTTGAATGGATATAATCCCCGATTGCCTTCATTCCACCCGGAAACTTTTGCGGATCTCCCTGCAGCCGGCCCCGGGCATCGCGTTCAGGAGCCATCCAGCCGTCATCCAGCACCAGATATTCATAACCGGCATCGCGCATGCCCGAAGAAACCATGGCATCGGCAATCTCCTTGATCAGGGTCTCATTGATATCGACCTCGAAACAGTTCCAGCTGTTCCAGCCCATGGGGGGCGTTGGGGCCAGGGATCCAATGGCGACCGGGGTTTGATCCTTGATGACATGCTGACCCTGAGCATGGACAAAGCTCGTCAGAGCCATAAAAAGAGCAGTGAAACCCAGTAGTGATTTCTTCATATTCAATCTGTTTCAAGAATTCGTTTTACCCTGCCAACTTCTCCGGTTTCAAGCATAACCTTGATCCCGTGCGGGTGGTTGGGTGAATTGGTCAGAATCCGCTTCACCACCCCCACAGTGATCTCTCCCGATCGCTGATTCTGCTTTTCAACGATCTCGACCTCTTGTCCGATCTGAATTTGGCTACGCGCTTTTCCACTCATTGTATTTTGATGCTGGTATGCTTCGAAAACACCTTATTTATCCATAGAATGGTCTTATACCCCTTATCATCCATGACCACCCCGGATTGAAAGTCTTTTCCCTTTTTCATTCTTACCCCATTTATCTCGATAACAGGTTCATCAATCTTAACGCCCTCGAACACCAGTGCCGGATGAAAGGCGGGATGCTCAGGATCGGCACGAAGAATCCCCTCAGCCCCCTGGCCCTTTTGCCCCATCACCACATAAGCCCGCTGCGCAGGCTCGTACCTCGCGGCACCGGATTTCATCTCCAATGCCGGAGGGGTCAGCCAGCTTTTAGCCAGACTCACCAGCTCCTCAGGATCTCCTTCACTCATCCCATGCAGCATGATGCGCGACTTCACCCGCTCATCCATGTAATGGTCTTTCCATTGGGTATAGGTGGTCAGGTTGAAGTGCGATGCCCGGTCGTTTGTCACCACCCAGCGACCGTCACCCGGCACTGGGGTCACCGGCCAGTGGTTCCACCATCCGTATATGCTGGGTACTGAATCCGGACGGTAATAACCGGCCATCGAAGCGGCATAGGATCTGAAAAACGGCGAATCATACTTTCCCTCTTTGCTCTCAAATGGTTCAGGACTGACAATATAAAAGGGTTTAAAACGACTCTTCAGGTTTACCAGATGGATGTTGGCCCCTGCAGGCTCCTTCATTTCAACCGGCAAGTCACGGCGCCACGAATAGTCATGGTATTCGCCTTTCATATTGATCAGCCTTACCTCAGGATCACTGATCACTTCATCGGGATGCTGGCCCGGCGACAGAAGAACTATAGCCTCCTCCCAATCGTGATTTCTCAAGGGATTCGAATAATAAAGGTCTATTTTCCGGATCCCGATGCCATCGGGATAAATGATGTAGTACTCTTCGGCCCATTCACCCTTTCCATCCACATCCATGGCTACAAACTTGTAATCGGCATCCACCAGGGCATATCTCCATTGTATGATGGTCCGCGCCGGGGTGTTTTCAATGATTCTGACGTGGCTGAAGCGGCAATCCCGATCCATGATCGGCTCGGCGCAACTGCTCACATCGCTGCCCCAGGTTTCGGCCCATTCGTTGGTATACCAGATCCCATTTTCAGTTACCCAGCAGGGTACGTAACTGGTTCCGCGCCAGAAAACAAGACGACAGTTGTTATCGCTGAACCTCACCAGCACATCCGGCAGATCACCATTGCGCCAGAGCCTGTCCCACTGCCTGGTGTAACTCAAACGGGTGTACACCGCTCCGAAATCCCCCTTGCCGGCGGGTCCGGATGGAAGCACCCTCGGTTCAGCAGGGGCATTTGGCACAGGCAGTAACGAATGATACAATTTTGCCAGTTCATCCGCCAGCAACGCAGAGCCAAAAACAGTCAGTTCATCCACCCTTCCGTCAAGAAAGCTGTAATGACCGGTAACCGTGTACTGGTAGTCCCACCAATCCTCCAACAAAGCGTTTCGCCCGATATGGAGGGGATTGTTTCTGGTAGAACGAAGACGGGGGGTTTGGTCGATTTCAGCCAACTTGTTGCCATTGACATACAATTCCGAGCCTCCACCCTGCTCCACCACCAGGCTGATCATGAGCCACTGATGAAGAGGCAGACGGGTGCCGGCAAACTCCACCCAGTTACTCGGCAAGCCCAACCCGGCGCACAGCTTCCCCCAACGGTCAATCCCGAAAACCACTCCCTCCTTTTCACCTGCCCTGAGATCAAAAACCGGACAGCGAAACCAGGGGTAGGCCTCGAGGTATATCCAGGCGTTGATGGTAAAGGATCCGGGCAAATCAATATTCGCCCTTTCGCGATGCACATAGCTGGTAAATCCATCGAACTGAATGGCTCCGGATTTTACCCCTGGCATGGGATCAAAGTATCCTGCGATCGGATCTGCTACTCCCGACAGATGTTCAACCGCTTTGTGATTTGTAAGGTCGTCGAAGCTCCATAACGAAAGAATCTCCTGGCTTTGGAGGGTTGAAAATCCCAAGCCGAGAATGAGGTAGAAGATGTGCGATTTTAGCATGCCTGTATTAAGTTTTTCAAAGCATTTTCTTTTTTTCAAGCACGGCCATGGTTAAATAGGCGACAGCTATAGGGTAAACAAATATTCCTCCCCAGCTTTCGTCTCAAACTCAACTCCCCCCTCCTTCAACTTTTTCACCTTCACCCTTTTCCCCTTGCTGGTAACTTTCATCTCCTGCCCGGGTTTAATCCGGCAAACGCCCCCCGCCTTTGAAAGAACGGTAAGCTGTTCGACCTTTGCATCTTTCCAGACCATGTCGAGTTCAAATCCTCCACGGGCACAAAGGCCGCTGAAACGGCCGTTGCTCCATTCGTCGGGCAGCGCCGGCAGCAGATCAATCATTCCCTCATGCGACTGCATAAGCATTTCAGTAATACCAGCGGTAACACCGAATGATCCGTCTACCTGCAGGGGGGTAAAGCATTTGGCAAACAATTGTGGATAGGCCTGCTCTTTGATGTAACCCTTGAAAATTTTGTTGGCCCGGTTACCATCATATAGACGAGCCCACAGTGCCATTTTCCAGCCCCGTGAGAACCCTGTACCTCCGTCACCCCGCTGTGCAAGCACCTCTTTGATGGGATCAACCAGTTCAGGCGTGCGGGTAGCTGACATCACATTCCCAGGATATAATCCGTAGAGGTGTGAAAAATGGCGATGCGCCTTTTCGAGCTGTTCGTAATCTTCGGTCCACTCCTGCAGCATGCCATCTCTTCCGATCTGGGGAGGCGCTAACCGGCCCCTTGCAGTTTTTACACTTTCTGCAAAATCAGCATCGAGCTTGAGGATGTTCGCCGCCTCAACATAATAGCCGAACAGGTCGGTCAGTATCTGCATATCCATGGAGGCTCCGTAGCAGATGGTGGTAAAATACCACATACCGGTCACCTCATCGTAGAAGTACTCGTAACCCGGCCCCTTCGGAGGATTTTCGGGGGAGTTCGAAGGATTGGTCACCAGCCATTTGCCATCGGGGGTTTCAATCAGAAAATCCATAAAGAACTCAACCGACCCCTTGATTACGGGATAAACCTGTTTCAGATAATCTTCATTCGGATTGTACAGATAGTGCTCCCACAGATGGGTGGTAAGCCAGGCACCCCCCACCGTGAAGGTTCCCCAGGTGGGACCGTCCATTGGAGCAGCGACGCGCCAGAGGTCGGTGTTCTGGTGAAAGACCCAGCCCCTGGCCCCATAGTGCTCGCGGGCCACCTGCGATCCCTGGTCGGTAAGCTCCTTCACCATGGTGATGAGGGGTTCGGCACATTCTGAGAGGTTGGCCGATTCAACCGGCCAGTAGTTCATCTCGGTGTTGATGTTGGTGGTGTATTTTGAATCCCAGCTCGGATTCTGGCTTTCATTCCAGATCCCCTGGAGATTGGCCGGCTGAGTGCCTGGCCTCGACGAGGAGATCATCAGATACCTTCCGAAATGGTAGGCCAATGAAGCCAGAGCGGGATCGCTGCTGGTTTCGTAATCCAGCATCCTTTTATCAGTTGGTTTAAATGAATTGTCGGTCACCGGAAGTTCAAGGCTCACCCGGTTATACAATTTCTGGTAATCCTGAACGGAGGCGCTCCTGATCTGTTCATAATCCTTGCCCTTCAGGTTGGCCAGGTAACGATCAACCCGCTGGATCTGGTCACCGCTGACATCCTTGTAATTCACAAAATTGGTGGCCGCCACGATGTAAATGGTGACTGCATTGGCCCCTTTGATGTGAAGCTGGGTGCCCTCTTCGCGGATCGAACCGCCTTCGGCAATCGCTTTCAGTTGCGCCCGGTAGCGAAGCTTGCTCTCTACCCCCAGGTAATCGGCCGACCGGCCGTTGAGCATCAGTCCGTCAGTGCCAACCCCATCCATTCTGAAATAGTCGGTGCCATAATTGCTGTGGGCCATGTTGCGGACTCCCCGCAACTGGGTGCGGAAGGTCAGCATTCCCGGCTTGTCGGCTGTGATCCTGACCACAACCACCTGGTCGGGAGCCGAAACAAAGATCTCACGGGTATAGGTCACCCCATCCACCTGATACTGAACTCCGGTGGTTGCGGTTTCGAGATCGAGCCAGCGCTTGTATTGCTGCACCTCCGCGGCATGATCAAAAAAGAGGTGCAGATTGGCCAGGGATTGGTATTTCATCTGTTCAACAGGATAGCCCATGAGGTAGCGTCCGAAGAGTTTATGGGCCTCGAGCGGCTTTCCCTCAAAGATCAGCCGCTGGATTTCAGGCAGCTTTTCGGCTCCGCCCTTTACCACGGTCGAATAGGGTCCGCCCGACCAATAGGTCTCTTCATTGAGCTGGATTCTTTCTTCAGCACTTTTGCCGAAAACCATAGCTCCCAGGCGCCCGTTGCCCACAGGAAGCGCCTCTTCCCAGGCCTTCGCCGGAGCATCATACCACATCAGGGTGGAGGGATCGTATTGCCTGTCACTGATCTTTTGGGGTATCACCAGTTGCTGTCCCATTAGAAACAAAGGGACTGACACAAGCATAACTACCGTGAGGGCAAGTCGTTTGATTGTCATAACCAGATCTTAAATTTCGATGGTTGTTACTTTTCCTGCTGTCAATTTAACCTTTTTTGTATTGGTCCCGCAGTTCAGGTTAACGGTCTGATCCTTGCCTGAAACCATTGTGACAGTGGCTTTGCCATGATTCCATTTCAGGGACTTAATCTCTATCTGTCCGCGACAGAGTACCCCCTGGATTTCTCCGGTCGGCCACACATCCGGCAAAGCGGGTAAAAGATCAATCTTGCCGGGCTCTGAATAGACCAGCATTTTGATGATCACCGCCGGCATACCTCCGCTGATATCCATATTGAAAAGCGACTTGTGATTGTGCATTGAGGCAAGGTTGCTCAGCCAGAAACGGTTTACCAGATGGGTAAGGGATTCATAGACTATATCACTGTCACCCAGGCTCGCGCCGGCAAGTCCGAGCTGAACAATGCCAAATGACATAAACCCTGAGCCGCTTCCTCTCCAATGCTTATCCAGCTTATATTCAATGCTTTTCTTGAAGGCCTGGCGCAATTCAGGACTGTTGGCGATTTCAGGGGTGATTCCGTCGTATAGGGCATAGAATTGCGAAGAGTGGCGATGCGCATCGTTGTTGGCCAGCTTCGGTGTCAGCCACTCCTTGATCATCCCGTTTTCATCGATCATGTAATCGGGCATTCTGGTCAGCATTTGCTGCCAGACTGGTATTTTGTCCTTATTGACTCCCAGTTCCCGCGAGGCCATAATCAGGTTCTCAAACAGCTCTTTTGCTACGGCGACATCCATGGTGGCATTGAAGGTGCCCTGCGAATTGGTGTTTCCCGGGGTGTTCTCGGGCGACTGGGTCGGCGAGAAAATGTACTTCCCATCGGGACCCAGGTAGAGGTAATCCTCAAAAAACAATCCGCACTTCTCCATGAAGGGCAATGCATGTTCAGCCAGGTATGAACGGTCTCCTGTGTAGAGGTAATAGTCGTAAAAGAAGTGTGCCGCCCAGGCTGCTCCTCCGACCCAGAATCCCCCGGCAAAAGTGGGAGCAAGGGCATTGTTGTATCCGTTGGTGGTTGACCTCGATGGTAAAACCACCCCCCTGGCGCCAAACATATGTTTGGCATTGATCTCCATCCAGGGAACGATCGATTCGATGTATGAATTATAGGCCAGCATGAGTTCAGGGTTGTTACCCATCAGCATGGCCGCAATGGCTGACTGAACGTTGCCGTTTTGGGTGAAGTCGCTGGCCCAGTCGGGAACATAGGTTCCGGCCCAATTACCCTGCAAATTCGGAGGCAATTCACCTGTGCATGAAATGATGTTGTAGCGGCCGGCATCAAACTCCTTTTCCAGAAGTGCCCGGTTGATCTCCTGCTGGGTCGACAATTCGAAAAGCTTCTCGGTGGTGAGGGCGTGATCGGCTCCTCCCCCGAGGTCCAGCTTCATCCTGTTGAACATTTCACCGTGGATTCTGGCATGTCTGGTCAGCAGTGCATGGTAATCATCCCCGAGGCCGGTGAGTTTTTCCTTCATCGCATCAAAGCGCGATCTGGCGTGATCGTATAATAATGCAATATCAACCAGGATCATGATTTCATCGGCACCGGTGACCCTGACAACCTCACGGATATTCTCAGAAGTGCCTCCCTTGATCACCAGATGAGCCAAGCCCTCAAGAGCATGAATGCTTCCGGGATAGGCTTTTGAAAAGCTATTCTGGAAGCGGAGTTCCTGGCCCTGTGAGGTAATTTTGATGTCTGACAAATGAGATGCCATCCTGGTAACAGAGCCCTGGATGTATTTATAATCCAGCTTGTCGCTGGGGATTCTGCGCTTCAGGAGCAGGTCACAATTCAGAATCCCTCCCGGGGTGGCCTTTATTTGCATCACCACCACACCATCAGCCCGAGAAACGAATAACCTTCTCTCATAGGTACCGTTCTTGTCTGCCCAGTGAACCAGCGTTTCGCCGGTTTCGAAATTGACAGATCTCACGTAATCATGAATATCACGCTCCGTATTCATCCTGACTCCCATATCGAAAGCGGGAACAAAGGGATCGGGATACATGAAGCTTTGCTGTCCTGACAGGTTGAACTGCAGTTCTGTGGCCTGTCTGTATAACCCCTGATCAATCAGTCTGCGGATTTCAAAGAGACGGGCCGACTGGTCGGGCGGCATGGTAGGGGGACCCATGGGCAGGAACAGGCGCTCATGGGTGAAAATAACAGTTTCATCCAGTGCCCGGCTAAAGACATTGGCCCCGATTACGCCGTTTCCGGAGATGAGTCCCTCCTCCCAGGTCTCAGCCTGGTGGGTACTGATGAAACCTCTGGCCGGTACCGGAACCTGGGCTGCCAGGTCATTGGAAACACACTGAATGCCCAAAATGACTCCGATTATAAGAGCCACGACTGACGAGATCTTTTTCATGATATGATGACTTTAATTAATTGTTTTTAAGAATGGTAACAGGACCGATCAGTCCTGATGGTATCAATGGTTCATTGCCCTTGTAGTTGAGTTGAATGTTGGTTTTTGTCACCCTCTGGGCATCGGTTTTACCGGCATCTCCTACCAGCCGGTTGTGCCACAGGTTGGTGACCTTTATTTCAATGTTGTTGCCGCCGGGTTTAAGAAAGCGGGTGATCTCAGTGACATAGGGATGCTTCCAGAGTGTATCTGCGACAGAACCGTTGATGATGACCTCAGCGACCTCCCTGACCTCTCCCAGATCAATGAAATAACCTGAACTGGTAGCGGCTTCAATGAAACCCTCTATCTCAAATGTATTCTCATAAACAGCGGTTCCTGAAAAAAAACGAACCCCCTCATCAGGATGCTGAGTCAAGTCTATCAGGGTGTCAGACAACAGCCTTTCCGGGGCTCCACGGCCCGGCATAAATGAGATGGTCCAACCCTTCATGAGGGACAAAGGTTGCGGAGCAGTACCAATGGTCATTTGCCTTGTCTGATCTGTTGCCAAATCTGTGTGGTCTGAAGTGAACACCACAAAAACAGACCCGGCGGGTGGCAGCAACATATTAATCCTGGTGTGGGTACCGTCAAACTCTGTGTGATCAACGCTCTCTATGCTACCGTCATCCGCGTGCCAGAACCAGGCTTTGCGTCCGGCCGGAATCCTGAATCCTGCAATAAACTCCCTGGTATCCAGCGAACTGTTTGAAACAAAGTAGACATCATCCCCACCTGACCGCCGGTGTATGTAATCAATATCCCAGTTGCTGTTATCCAGCCCATCAACCTTAAAATCCGGCACAATGCCAAGGTCAAGTAAAACCATATCAAGAGGCATGCCCCAATAAATGTGACCACGGCCATAACGCACATGTTTGGTGCTGATCCCGTCACAATCTCCCCACATATCCCGGCCGGTTTTTTCTACCTTCACATCACTTTCCGGGTAGTTTTTCATACTGGTTGACCTTACTGGGCGTGGTCCGTATACTACACCGCCCTGCCTGACAAAGCTCT
>CAYGOU010000045.1:5028-14772 GCA_964351455.1 uncultured Porphyromonadaceae bacterium | reverse complement strand
GCTGTATATCATACTGAAAGATCCAAAAAAGCTGAACCTAAGGTCGATCAGGTTATCATTTTTTACGCTGATTTATCTTGTACCGTATACCGGCCGAATCCTGAGAAGAAATGATTTTGAGGGCACCTGTTTGGTGCTTACATTTGGAACATAATCTTGTTCCATGATTTACCAGTTGATTCTGCGACCCTTATTGTTTGTTTTCTCACCTGAATCCATTCACAGATTCACCTTTTTTATTTTTCGGGTTTTTCCAGGGTTGGGATGCTTTTGGGGTTTCTTTGTCAGAAGATTAGTTTCCCGGCAGGATATGAAGGTAAAGGCCTTCGGTCTTACATTTCCCCATGCTGTTGGACTGGCGGCAGGAATGGATAAAAACGCCACCATTCTTCCGTTTCTTAAAAAAGCTGGATTTGCCTACGTAGAAATCGGGACCATAACTCCAAAGCCTCAGCCAGGGAATCCAAAACCCCGGCTTTTCAGACTGGTTAAGGAAAGAGCCCTGATCAACCGAATGGGTTTTAACAACGTTGGAATTGAAGGAGCGTTGAGGCAACTGACCAGACGCCCAAATGGATTGATTGTTGGTGCCAATATTGGCAAGAACACCCTGACCATGAATGAAGAGGCCTGGAAGGACTATCTGGCCTGTTTTAAGGCGCTTTATGATTTCGCCGATTACTTTGTCATCAATGTCTCCTGTCCGAATATTAAGGACTTGTCAAAGCTGCAGGACAAAGACTCGCTGGCCCTTATTCTATCCCGGGTGCTGGAGGAAAGAGCTACCAGGTCGGTCAAAAAACCGGTGCTTCTGAAGGTTTCGCCCGATCTTTCAGTTATTCAGCTCGGGGAGTTGTGTGATGTGGTCCGTGATCAAGGAATCGATGGTCTTGTGGCAACCAATACCAGCGTATTACGCAGTGGACTGAAAACAGCCCCGGAAAGACTTGAAAGAATCGGCCCGGGAGGACTGAGTGGGGCACCCCTTGGCAGCCGGTCAACAGAGGTGATTCGCTTTCTGAGTCAAAGACTTGGCCGCGATTATCCCATCATTGCCTCCGGTGGAGTGATGACTCCGGCTGATGCAATTGGGAAGATAGCAGCCGGAGCCAGCCTGGTACAGGTTTATACCGGTTATGTATACAGGGGACCAGGTTTTATCAGGGAGATTCTGCAGATCATTCGAAGGTAGTTGAAAAACCTGCCATGACGGCCCATCGCGCGGCCAACTGGGTTCCAACAACATTCCGGTACAGGGGAAGTTCCAGCATAAGGCTGAAATTGTAAAGCTCATGAATCCCATAGTTGATCTGGGGCCCGAGAACCATTCGCTGAAATCCGGTAGATGAAACTGCTTCCCCCTTGTAGCGGTCGATTCCGGCCCATTCATGTCTCAACTGCAGGATGTAGGTCCAGTCACCTCCCAGCATTGGTTTAATCTGGTGCTTTGACAAGAATACAGAATTAACCAGAAATGAGCCATAACGGTATTGTCGCTGATCTTGGGCATTTAATTCCAAACGGCTGTATGCCAAAATCCTAATACCGGAAAAAGAGTTCTCAAGCGTCATGTAAAGTTGGTTGACCCAGCCCAGGGCATTTGTCGAAGGTTGAATCTGAACCGGCACAACCATCCCATCCTGATATCTGGGATTTGAAGAATATGGAAACTTGATTCCGGTTGCTCCGGCTGCCTTAAGTCGGATGCCGGATAGCTGAAACAGTCCTGTTTTGATTGAAAACACACCATTTGACAAACCCCGGGCCCTGACATAAACGGGAGGGGTAAAACTATAACGCTGATAATTGTGAATGGCATAACCGACCTCCATTTCGGCGGTTATTTTGTTTGTAACTCCATAGGCCAATACCAATCCCCCAAGGTTAACCACCTGTTTCTCCACAAGATTAAAATCAACCGGATTTCTCCCTTCATAATACCCCAAAGCCTCAGAATGCTTAAAATAGGAGATAACAGACAGGCTGCCCCTGTAAAGTGTTCCCATATTGGCGCTGCCGCCGACCGGATTCCCTGGGGTTGAGAAGCATTGACCTGACATGGGCTTCGGATACCCCAATAAAAGAATAAACAGAAGGAGGATCAGGCAGTCAGATAACCGTGATGGCAATGGTTTTAACGTCTTTCTGGTTATATTCATCTTTGGCGGTGCAGGTGATGATATTGGTTCCAATGGCGCACTTTGCCCCGGTGTAAATGATCTCTGTCGGAGTTTCTCCCGGCAGGAGGGTCCCTTTGACCACTTCCCATTCCAGTATATAGCTTTCACCGGTAACAGTGGCCATGATTTTGGTTGACTCACCCGCCCAGATGGTGTCATTTTCGGTTGCAAGGTTCAGGATGAACGGAGGATCCGGTTTCTCACCTTCGGGGGTTTTGTCACATGAAAAACAAATGATAACAAGGAGCGCACAAAACGTATATTTTATTGAATTCATGAAGAGATCGCATTTATTGATTTTTCAGACAACGCACCGACATGCCGTAATTTTTTGGCCAGGTATTGAACCTCCCAATTTGAGGGTTGTCAACCTGGAAGCATCTTCTCCACGGATCTCCTGCAGACTGGTTTGAGGTCCAGAGATAAGCAAACTCCTGAATTCCGGTGAACATTCCGGAAACGGTGCGGCCTCCCAATGCAAGCTCCAGTCCTGAACTGCCGCCTAAAAGAATACGTGTTCCCTGATCGGTTCCCCGCCAGATATTTGACTGCTGAGCCTGGTTTTGAGGCATTCCAAGAAACATTTCGAGGGTCATGTATTCTTCGTCGGTCGGAATATGCCAGCCATCAGGACAAATACCCTGGTTGCCGGCTGTGGTTGAGTAGTTCATCAATTCATCCCACTGATACAAGGCTCCATACAACTCACAATTCTGGTCGCTGTTCAGGTAGCAGTATTTCTCAATGGTTCCGTTATTTGCCTGCGCAACGCTGGCATTGATTTTTACCCCTATATCAAGATTTTTCGCCATCCAGCACTGGGTTCCCATTTGTACGGTTGGATAGGATTTTCCATCCCGGGAGTCGACCCATGCATCCCCGCAGGCAAACTCCTCCGTCCCGGATGGCTTAAGTTCCACCTCATGCCAGGTACCGTCATAGTAGATATTTATAGTCCCGGAACTGGAATTCAAAATCATTTGACCTTCCCTTGGATTGTCTATTTCATTGCGTTGCTGCTTCGTCATTACAGTTAGAAATGGTGGCGCCTCTGCGGCCTTCGCCGCATACAAGGAGTGAGGTACACCTCCGATTTCCATGCTCCCCATGTAAACGTAATCGCTTCCTCCATGAATGTCCAAATGCACCGAAAGCCATTTCGACAATCCATCTCCCCAACTAACCTGGTTGAAACTCCCCCGGGTTTCTCCTTGTCCGATCTTTAAACTGAAAAGTCCGAATGGATCTGTAACCGCATGATGTGTTTCTTCGTAAAGAACCGACCCTTCTGGTGAGGAGGTGCGAATCTCAATTTTTACTGATATTTCTTGTTCTATCAGTGGACTTCCCTGCGCGTCCCTGGCAACAGCCTGATAATTAAACCATCCCGGTGTTTGTCCTGTTGCCGTTAAGCCGATCAAAAGCACTATCAATTGCAGCCCGATTCTTTTCATCTCTTATCATCCTCCAATTGTGTTATGAAAATAACACAAAACCTCCATTGAACCAAGGTAAATGCTCGTTTTTGAATTCCCGGTTAGCTTTGTAACTTGCATTCGTAACTAATTTACTGCATCATGCTGTCAAGAATAACCGCCTTTGTTGTAGCAGTTCTGTTGCTGACCGGATCTTTAGTGATGGCTCAGCAAGACCGCACCTGCCATGAGAATGAGTTTGATTGTTTCACGATTTTGGTCGGGAAGAATGCCTCAGACAATGGAGCCGTATATTTCGCCCACAACGAGGATGACTACGGTAAGCAGCTGGTCAACTGGTTCGTCCAGGAAGAGCGGTTTTACCACGAGGGCGAGGAGGTGGTATTGAAAAACGGAGGAAGACTCAACCAGGTTGAGCGGACCAACCGTTTTCTCTGGTTGGAAATGCCAGGAATGGATTTTGCTGATTCCTATATGAATCAACATGGGGTAACCATTGGATCCAATTCGTGTCCCTCACGGGAGGACCAGCCTGAGATAACCGATGGAGGCATCGGATACCGCCTGCGTGGTCTGATGGCTGAGAGGTCCGTTTCTGCGAGGGATGCAGTCAGGATTGCGGGTGAATTGATCGAGAGATTTGGTTACACAGGATCAGGAAGAACCTATTCGATTGCCGATCCCAATGAGGCATGGGCCCTTTCGGTTGTGAGAGGAAAACACTGGGTGGCGCAAAGGATTCCGGATGATGCAGTGATGGTGCTTCCCAATTATTATACCATGACCTCGGTCAATCTCCTTGATAAGGATAATTTCATGGGATCTGCCGATCTTATCGATTATGCCGTTAAAAGGGGGTGGTATGACCCGGAAAGAGACGGAGAGTTCAACTTCAGAAAAGCCTATGCCGACCCGGGTAGTCTTAAACATCCCGGAAACATCAACCGGGCATGGGGAGCTTACCATCTTTTAAAAACCGGTTTCACCATCGATCAGGAGTTTCCGTTTACCATCATCCCCTACAAAAAACTGGGTAAAAAGGATCTGATGGATATTCTGGCTTTTCATTACGAAAACACCCCCCTGGATAAAAGTGAAGGCTATACCAAGGGTTCTCCTTACGAATTGAACGGATCCATGATTTGCGGCAAAGCCACAGTTTATGGCTTCGTTGCAGAGTTACGAAACTGGATGCCGGTTGATGTGGGTTGCCTTTGGTGGCTGGCGCCGCAATGGCCGGATATCCAACCCTTCATCCCATGGTATGCGGGAATGACCAGCATGCCTGACGAGTTTGCCCGTCCTGGTTATTTCAACAGTTTCGCCGACCATTATAGTCCCCCCGAGGATATCCACGTCAGGGATGATCATCATGCATTCTGGGCCTTCGTGAACTTTTCAGATCTGATGAACCAACATTACGGCCAAATGATTCCAAAGGTCAGACGTTCAAAACAACAAATTGAATCTGTGCTGCTCGGCAAACAGGAAAGAGTTGAAGCCAAAGCCATGAAACTTTACCAGGAGGATCCTGAAAAAGGAAACGAATTCCTGACCCGCATGACACACAAACTGGCCAAACAAACCCTGAAGAAAACACGCAAATATCTGAATTAGCCGCTACGAACCTGCCCCACGAGGGGAAGCTAAGGCCAAAACCCCTTCAGGCCACGGAATTCGGCTACCGATTAACAATTTTTAAGTTTTTTTTCTCTTTTTTAAGCACTTCCGAGATTGGGGTTGGCTAATTTTGAATTGTGAACCGACTGTTATTTCTGGGAGGATTAATCTGGTTGGTCGTCATTTCATTTTCCGGCCAGTCATGCAAGAGAGTTTTGCATTCGCAGGACTCTTCGCAGGACTCCCTGCTCCGGATTGTCAAACAGTATCTCGACTGGGAGGGGGAAAATGGCTTTTCAGGAACCGTATTGGTGCAACTCAGAGATCAGCCACCCCTATCGGCCTCCTATGGTTTTGCCTCAGAGGACCAAGGGATCGAAAACGGTCCCGATGTGGTTTTTGACATCGGTTCACTCACCAAGCAATTCACCGGTGCAGCCATTCTTAAACTCGAAATGTTACGGCAACTTTCGGTGAATGATTCGCTGGGAGCTTTCTTTCCTGAACTTCTGCCTGATAAAAGCCGTATAACGCTGCACCATTTGCTGACACACTCGTCAGGATTGCCATACCGCTCCGGAAGGAGTCACGAAGCAGTTAACCGGGAGCAACTGCTGGAAAAACTCACACAAGTAAAACTTGCTTTCATTCCCGGCGACTCGGTTTTGTTTTCGGATTTTGGGTACAACCTGCTTGGCCTTGTCATTGAAAAAGTAAGTGGCACATCCTACGAGAGTTTTCTGAAAAAGCATCTCTTTGACCCGGCAGGAATGAAACAAACCGGTTATATTCTACCGGCCTGGAGCAAAATGAAGGTCTCTCATGGTTACAGAAATTGTAAGGACTGGGGCAGACCTATGGAACTGAACTGGTCAGAGGATGGTCCACACTGGAACCTTAAGGCCAGCGGGGGACTGCTGTCAACCGCCAACGACCTCTTCCTCTGGCACCAGGCCCTGGCCGGTGAATCTATTCTCGACTCCGCTTCCCTCGCGAAGTATTACGCGAAACATGTCCGACAGGAACTAGGAAGTTGGGGACATTACGGTTACGGTTGGAAAATTTTCACCTCCTCAAGACAAACAACGGTATATGCTCATGACGGTTTCAACGGCCGCTATTTTGCGGATTTCCTGCGTTATGTTGACGATGGCGTTACCATCCTGGTGCTCTCGAATAAATACCGTTTTGGTAACCCGAGCATAAGCTTTGAAGTGGCCAGCTGCCTTTTCACCCCAGGACACCGCCCGGTCGTACAGGGCAAACTCACTTTGTGCCTTGACTCCCTTCCGGACAACCGACCGGGACAAATAGCGGCAGAATTGATAAAAGTTCTTGAACAGGGTAGGGAGTCCGCTGTCAGAGATTTCCTCCATGGTTACGTAGCCTCCCACCTGATCAACAAATATCCTGAACAAAGACTTCTGGATTTTCTGATCCTTGAGATGGCCCCCATGATTAAAGGTGGCATTCTGCAAAGTGTCACCCTCACCGATTTCCGCCTCATTGACCTTGAATTCTTTGTACCGCTAAGCGGAAAAAGGATCTTCGTCAACCTGATCCTTGATGAGCAAGAAGACTATAAGATCAGGGGCATGGGCTATGACGACGAACGTCCGCGTCCTCAGTAAAACCAAATTCTCGTTGTCCAGCCCGGTTATTGGCTTATATAGAAACCACCTTTCCTTTTTCTGGAAGCATTGCTAAAAATTCGTGCTCTTAATTATCTTAAAATCAGGAGCTAACATTCCGGGGCATGATGTTTGAAACACATCAGGTAAGAACATACCTGACTCATCATGAAAAAGAACCATTTTTATGGATTTCTGCTTGGGATTGTATTGGCTGGTTTCCTTAACACTGCACATGCGCAGATAAGCAGATTGATATCGCCTGCGAATGGCCAATCCTTCCAAACCGGCTCAGAAATGGTATTCGAGGCCAACCTTATGGAGGTTCCGCTTATGAACCCAACGCGAATTCATGTTTGGAACAACATGACCGGATGGAGGAAGCTGAAGTTGGGCAACAATGTTTCAAGCCTTTATTCCCCTAAGAATAATGTATTGTCAGGTAACAATCAATGGATTGAGATTCTGATGATGGTTAATACTCCCCCTGCTGACTGGACTAAGCTCCTGTTCAGAGCCCAGGGAGCTGCCGATTGTTCCGTTCCCATGATTCACTACATCCCGGCGAATTTTTCTCCCGGAAAATGGATGATCTGGAGGATACCCGTTTCTGACTTCTCAAATCCTTCCTACTTCAATGCACTTTCTAACCTTGAGTTTCCATACAGTGCCAACGCTGGCAACTGGGATATCAGCATCGCCTCCATCCGGTTTACAGGGGGGAGTATGGCTTTTGAATGGCTGGGACCTGATCACCTGAACAGCATCCACGACGGATTCGGAAAATCAGGACAGGTTTGGGCCGCCTGGCAAGCTGGTGATCCACTGGTGGCCGTGATTCCTGATCTCGAATTGTGGCTCAACGGAAACCTCCTGCATAGTTCCCGGGGTATTCCTTGTAAATTTGAAACCGCTGACATTGCGGCCGGAAATCACATTCTCTCGTTAATTACACGCCTGAATCAAAACATCATTGATGAATCTGAACCGGTTTCGTTTTCGGTCACCGGTGAGATTAATCTTCATCCCGAAATATCATTGACACTGCCATTGCAGAATCATTATCCGTCAGGGATCGCCATTAACATAGGCATTGACGCCCATGACCCCGACGGGCTTATTGAAAACGTGAAGGTCTTCGTAAATAACCTCCTGCTGCAAGAATCCAGCGGACCCGAATTGGAATTCCGGTTTGAACCAGAGGGTCCAGGGGATTATACGCTCATTGCTGAAGCCACAGATGACAACGGAGCCACAGTATCCATTTCAAAAACCCTCCGCATGCTGCCGGTTGAAGACAAACCAGGCATGGCATCTTTTACTTTTCCGGGCGGTGACCTTCAATCGGCAGTGCCCTGTGCTCTGAACATTCAGGGTGTATTTTCAGGAGAACCTGCTTTACCTGTAACATACCTTGAGGTTAGCAATCCCCTGGGTGGCTATCGCAAACTTAAGATCGGCAACAACCCGGATAACCTCTACAGTCCTGAAATCAACATGATCGAAGCAGGCCATGATCAGGTTGAACTGATTATGAAGGACTTCAATCAGGTGGTTAACTGGAGCCGCATCCTTTTCTGCCCTATGGAAAAACTCACCAATCCCGTTGTACTGGCGAGCTACTGGAATCAGGCCATTGATATGGGTGACGGATGGAAAAGAATGGTGATCCCGTTAAGCCATTTTGATCCTTCGATCGATTTTTCAAGGGTATCCTACCTGGCTTTGCCTTACAGCCGGGATGCCGGTAACTTTATTCTTGGAATACGCAGCATTGCATTCACGGGTGGTCCCGTACCTTTTACCTGGTTCTCAGAAGAAAAATCCAACGTTAAAATATCTGGCTCGGGTGGCCCCGGCGAATTGACTGCCCGCCTGGTCTCATCTGAAACAGAAGTCACTGAACCGGTTCTGTATCTTACATGCAATGGCGAACTCGTTGCGACAACCCTAGAAGAAGTCCTGAATTATGAGTTTCATACCGATACTGTCGGCACCTTCTTGTTCGAACTTTTCCTGGCTGAGGACGATAGATCCGCCTTTCTTACCGATTCATTCACCCTTCAGGCTGGTAAGATCCCCCAACCTCAAAGATCAATGAAAATTACCCTACAGTTTGAGCAAAGGCCGGGAATTTTGCAAATTTCAAAAGCGCCTCTTCGGTATGATAAAGACTTCGCTTACAGTTTTTCATTCGACGATGGACTGAACGACTCATATTCCAACGCATTTAAAATCATGAACGGCGGAGTTGCCGGTGATGGTCTTGAGTACCCCGGACTTTTCTTCACAGACGGCTGCGGCAATGACATTCCCTTTACCGGAGCTTTGGCTGTTTTCAGCGTCAACCAGACTGGTGCCGACCTCCACATACAAACTCCCGGTTATTTAACCTGGCCGCAGATCACCGAAATGTATCACGAAGGATGGGACGTCTTAAACCACACATGGTCTCACAAGGCAGGGGAGGGCACAGATTATGCCCATCAGGTGATGCAAAACCAGATTCATGTCGAAGAGAAAACAGGTGTCCGGATGTCGCATTTCGTGATTCCTTCAGGGGATCTGAATTATATCCCTTTTGCCTTTGATGCCGGTTTAAAGAGCGTGGCTGCCTATAAGAGTCACTTCTCAGGATATCCTTCCGGAATCGATGTCGGAGGGACGGTCAGCCTCGACCAGCTTACGTTATACCGCAGATTGCTTTACCAGGAGGGGTACACTGAAACATCCATAAGAGAAAAAATCGAAGAAATAAAAAATCACATGAAAAATAAAACCACAAGTTTATTAAGGGATAAATTTTCAAACAAAGATTTTGATCTTGCACATGACGAAGAAACAATTCCCGAATTTATATCTGAGACGCAAAAAAAC
>CAYGOU010000045.1:0-5018 GCA_964351455.1 uncultured Porphyromonadaceae bacterium | reverse complement strand
ACTAAACAATAATATCCTCTGGTTTAATGATTTTACACACAGGGTTGCATTCTATTCAACTGGGGCCAGCCTTTTGTTTGAAAGGTTCAGGGATTACATGCAATATGTCGCAGGTCAATATGGCCGCGATGGTGATGATCGCATCTGGGCTGCCTCCCTTCAGGAAGTTTATGAATACCTGCAGGTCAGGGACCAGAGCCGTATCAACATGACCTGGGATGGAAATGACCTTCAGGTCGTAGTTGACCTGGATCATGTTCCGGCTGATTTAAGAAGATATGCCCTGACACTGACGGTGGATTCAGACCAACCCTTTACAGCAAATGCAACAGGCGCGGGAAGCACCTTATCCTACCGTTTTAAGGACGGCCAGGGTTTGATCAACATTGAAGCAGATCTGAATGCCCGGCTCGAAGCAAAATCCGGCATCCTGAACATAAATCCCGAAGCCAGTCAGCATGTCCAACTGGATACTGCCTTTCAATGCAAGGTATTTCCAAATCCCGGCAAGGGAAGCATCCACCTGAATGTAAAAACCCTGGGAAAAGGGACCTTCTCATGGAGGCTTATCAGGGCAGACGGGTCAATGCTGGCAAATGGCGTTCAGGAAATCGATCATCAGTCAACCATTGAAATTCCAGGAACGGAGCATCTGGCTCCAGGCTTATATGTCATCCAGGTAACCAGCCAAAAGAAGAGTCAATACCTGAAGGTAATGGTTCAATAAATTCTCATATTTGCCCTGATCTTGTTCTTATCCAAATGGAGGTAAAACTTGCTGAAGGCAAACAGTATGAATTTGAAATCCTGAACAGGGTTGAACTGCCCGGTACCTCTGAGCGAAATTTTATTCTGATTGGTCCCGATGGCAGGAAATACCTGCTTCCGGAGGAGAACTATCTGAATTACGATTTGCGGGTGGGGCAGAAAATCATGTGCACCGTTGATAAGATCAATTGCTCCGGTAAAGTATTTCTTGAACCTGACCATCCCTATTACCGGACCGGCGAACGTTATGACTTTCTTGTAGTTAGAATCGACCAGCGTGAATCATTATTGGGTTATCCTGAGCTGATTGCATGGGTACGTGACCTTCATGGCAAGGAATGGGTTTGTCCGGTTCTTTCAGATGAGGATATCCTTCCCGGCTATAGTCACCTGGCCTGCCGCATTGAGCGGATTCGAAAAGGGGAGTTGATGCTAAGCCTTCCCGCCATGACAAGCCGGTTTAAGGTGTTACGACAGGGCGAACAGTATTCGTTCAGGGTTCAGAACATTCGTTCAATTGAGAGCGAGGAGTTCTTTATCCTGACCGATCATCAGGGTAACCTGCACCGCTTGCCGGTTGAGAATTTCAAACATTATGGTTATCGCAAAGGCTCTGAACTTCTTGCCACCGTTGAGGGTATTGCCGCAAACGGTGAGGCTGTTCTTGAGCCAATTCATCCATATTACGAGGTTGGCCAGACTTATTCATTCATTTTTATCAGAATGGAGCGGGAGGTTGACTTCCTCGGAAACCTCGAAGCAGTTATTGTTCTTGAAGATCAATACCATCAGGAGGTGAAGGTCAAACCACTTGAATGGCAGGTGAGAGATGTTCATTTTGCCCCTAAGACTATATTTTGCCGGGTAGATCGGATTAAAAAGGGACGGCTCTTTATGTCGGTTATTGATGAAACAAAGAGCCACGATGGGAATTAAGGTATTGATCCTGCTCCTGCTCATAGGCATTCAGGTCCGGAGCCAGGAGAGGATGATTGAATTGGTTTTTGAGTTCACCGGCCAGCCTCCTCGGTCTGTTGATGTTTCTCCTTTGAAATACCATAAGGATTTTGCCTACAGCATGGCCTTCGACGATGGGCTTGATGATACCTTTTCGGTTGCCTATCCTCTGTTAAACTCCCTTTTCTATTCAGATGGCTGTGGAAACCAGGTGCCTTTCACCGCAGGGTTGGCATGGTACTCAGAGAATGTCTGGGGGCAGGACCTGCACAACGGCTCGCCTGGTTACATGACCTACCAGCAGGTCAGTATTCTCCATGATGCAGGCTGGGATGTCATGAACCACAGTTTCAGCCACGAAGCCAATTTCAACGGAATCGATTATTACCGTCAGATAAACCGGAATTGGGATAGATTATGGTCAAAAACCGGCATCCGCATGCGGTATATGGTGCCTCCCGCCGGTGACACCAATTACATCCAGCCTGCCCTCGTCCTGGGATACCTTGGTGCTGTTACCAGCAACTCATCTTTCGCGGGCTTCCCATCCGGTTCGAGGGTTGCTTCAGGATTGACAGGACTTCGTCCGGTTTTCTGGAGAAGATTGCTGGCAAGTGATATCTATTCGGCATACGACCTGCAGTATAACTTTGCCGTCATTGCATCAACGTCTACAGCCTCAGATCCCCTCTGGTGGAACGATTTCACACACAGGGTGATAGATTCACCTTACGGCGCAAGTCTGGTATATGCAGATTTTGAAGCCTATTTTCGTTTCATCGAACTGGAGTACGGAATCCCGGGAAAGGACAACGGCTGGATTGCCTCCGCGCCGGAGGTCTATGATTATCTGCTGGTTCGCCAGAAGATCGGGATCCAATACCAGATAAGCGGTAACAGGTTGACCATCCAGCTTAACTATAATGAGGTTCTTCCCGGTCTCCGCTATGCAGATATCAGCCTTTTGGTGTCAGGCACTACTTCTCTCAATCTGGTAGCGAAAAACTACCCGGGGAGGGTCTCTTTGGGGATAAAGGGAGATAAGCAGCTGGTCAACGTACATTTCCCGGCCTCCTATTTCACATCCGTCGATCATTCTGGATTCAGAATGTCAAACCATCAAATCCTCAATGTTTTTCCCAACCCGGTCAGTGATCAGATGAACATTGACCTGAGAGAATTTGAGCGGGATGACAGAATCATCCTGACCGTTCTCAGCCTTGAAGGAAAACCCTTGACCGTAATCAATGGCCTCGAAGGGGGAAAAACCATCAGCATCAATGCAACTTCCCTGAACATTCCACCCGGACATTATGTTTTACAAGTTACGGATCAAACAAAAATTCTGAAATCCGGAAGATTTATCCTGATCAAATAAGATTAACCCATGAGAGTTTATACGAAAACCGGCGATTCAGGTCAGACTTCACTGGCCTCCGGAACCCGGGTCAGCAAGGATCATCCCAGGCTTGACGCCTACGGTACAATCGATGAACTCAATTCTTTCACAGGACTATTAAGGTCAAGATTTGCCGACCCTGAGGAGGGTAAAAGATTACTTCGGATACAGAACCGGCTTTTTGTGGTCTCCTCAACCCTGGCCATCGATGATCCGCAATTTCTAGCCAATCTGCCACAAATCATTCCGGATGATCTTTTAGAACTTGAACAGGCCATGGACAAAATGATGGACCTCATGCCGGTGTTAAACAACTTCATTCTGCCCGGAGGAGGAGAGTCCGCCAGCCTGTGCCATGTATGCAGAACGGTTTGCAGACGTGCTGAACGGCTTATGATAGGTATCTCAGGTGAAGTTGCTGTTGAACCCATGCTGATCCGTTACGTCAACCGGCTCTCGGATTACTTCTTTGTGCTTGCCCGCTATGCCAATTACCTCGAGGGATCCGGCGACCTGATCTGGACAGCGCATTTCAGGGATCGTGAGGCCGACTCCTGAAATTAGCGTATCTTTGTGGCGTTTTTAAAAATTCAGACCATGAAAATCACCAAGGTATTTGCACATGAAGTTTTGGATTCAAGAGGAAATCCAACCGTTGAAGTTGAAGTTAAACTGGAAAACGGTGTTCAGGCCCGTGCCATTGTCCCTTCCGGGGCATCCACCGGCGAAAAAGAGGCCGTTGAATTGCGCGACGGCGATAACAGCCGTTATCGCGGAAAAGGAGTGCTTAAGGCAGTTGGAAATGTCAATCAGGAGATTGCTCCGGCAGTTTTGGGAATGTGCGCCCTTGACCAGCGGCTGATCGACTATACCATGATCGAACTGGATGGCACCCCCAACAAAGGAAGGCTGGGCGCCAACGCAATACTGGGCGTTTCGCTGGCGGTGGCTCACGCAGCCGCAAAAGGAAGCGGAATGCCACTTTACCGCTACATTGGCGGAAGCAATGCCTGCATCATTCCGGTTCCGGCCATGAATGTCATTAATGGTGGAGCACACGCCGAGAGCAGTGTTGATTTCCAGGAGTTTATGATCGCTCCTCACAACGCCCCCGATTTTGCCACCGCTATTCAAATGGGTGTCGATACCTTCCATTCACTAAAATCCGTACTCAAGAAAAAAGGATACTCCACCGGTGTCGGTGATGAAGGAGGCTATGCCCCCGATTTGAAATCCAACGAGGAGGCCATTGAGGTGATCCTTCAGGCCATTGAAAATGCCGGCTACAAACCCGGAAAGGATATCTCCATCTGCCTGGATCCGGCAACCAGTGAAATGTGGGAAAACGGTAAGTACCACTTCAGAAAATCCGACAAAACGGTCAAATCATCAGAAGAGATGATCGCCATCTGGAAGGACTGGGTCAGCAAATACCCGATTGTCTCCATCGAGGATGGTATGGCAGAGCACGACTGGACCGGCTGGCAACAGCTCACCAGGGAGCTCGGCGACAAAATTGAACTGGTGGGTGATGATCTGCTTTGCACCAACAAGGCGATCCTGCAGGAGGCCATCGACAAAAAGGCCACCAATTCGATCCTGATCAAGCTGAATCAGATCGGCACCCTGACCGAAACCCTCGAAACCATCGAACTTGCCCGTAATAATGGCTACTATTACTTCATTTCGCACCGCTCGGGCGAAACCGAAGACACCACCATTGCTGATTTGGCAGTGGCCACAGCAGCCGGACACATCAAAACCGGTTCGGGTTGCCGCGGTGAGCGAATTGCAAAGTTCAACCAATTGCTCAGAATTGAGCGGGAACTGGGAAAAGCAGCCGTCTTTGCCGGACTCAAAGCCTTTAAGAACGCATAGTTCATTTGAAAAACAT
>CAYGOU010000044.1:0-14848 GCA_964351455.1 uncultured Porphyromonadaceae bacterium | reverse complement strand
ATGCCGATCATGCCACTGCCACCGGTGATGGCTATTCTGTTCATTTTATTGTTTGTCGGGGTTAATTGCATTTTTAATCCTGATCAGCGCCTCTTCGAGCAGGGAAGCAGGACAGCCGAAGTTGAGCCGCATGAATCCCTCACCGCCGGGACCGAATTCAGTCCCTGAGTTGAGTCCCACGCCCGCCTTTTCAACCAACAGGTTGATCAGCTCAGGCTGGCTCAGATTCAGTTCCCTGAAGTCGAGCCAGGCCAGGTATGTGGCCTCAGGGATCACCATCTTCACCATCGGAAGGTGTTGGAGAATGAAATCTGCCAGAAGCTTCCGGTTGCCTGCCAGGTACTGCATCAGATCACCAAGCCATTGGTCGCCCTCCTCCCAGGCGGCGGTCATCGCTTCTGCTCCGAATATGTTGCCCATACCGATGTGCAGCGTCTGGATCCAATCTTCAAAGAGCTTCCGGTCTGACTCATCCCCGATCACCACCAGAGATGAACTGAGGCCTGCAATGTTGAATGATTTGGATGCAGCCATGCAGGTGATGACCTTTGCTGCCGTCCCGCCCGCAACCATGTGCAGCGGAGTGTGAAGGTGAGGGGCGAAAACCAGGTCGCTGTGAATCTCGTCGCTGAGAATCCGGATGTCATGCTCAGCACAGATTTCTGCCAGTTTTGTCAGCTCATCAGGTTCCCAGGCACTGCCCCCGGGATTGTGGGGGTTGCATAGAATCAGCATCCTGGTTTTGGGATTTTTGACGCTGCGGAGGTTTTCAAAATCCATATTGAGCCTGCCGCCCTCTCGAACCAGTGGATTGTACACCAGGGTTCGGTCAAGTCCTTTCACCGACTTGAAAAACGGAAAGTATACCGGGGGCTGCACAATCACCTCATCTCCCGGTTTCGTAAAAGCAAGGATGGCGGTTGAGACCGCCGAAACCACACCCGGAGAGAATGACACCCATTTGGGGTCAATCTCCCATTGATACCTTCGGTTGACCCAGGCTGTGAATGCTTTGGACAGGCTATCCGGTCTGAAGGTATAACCCAGCACCGGATGCCTGGCACGCTCCCTGATTCGGGTCATGATGAAATCAGGGGTTTCAAAATCCATGTCGGCTACCCATAGTGGTATGACATCAGACTTTCCGAAAACCTTTTCGCGGAGGTCCCACTTAATGCTGTGGGTACCGTTGCGGTTGGGGAGGGTGGAGAAGGGCATAGTTACTGGTTACTGGTTGCTGGTTGCTGGTTACTGGTTACTGGTTCCCCCTCTCCCCTGGGAGAGGGGGTTAGGGGGTGAGGTACTGGTAATAAGGTTTTGGTATGATACCTGAAGCTCGCGAATGATGGGGTGATTGGGGTTGAACATCTGCAGGTCAACCTGATTTGCTGAAAGAATCCCGGGGGAGGTTCCGGTGATGAATACCGCATCTGAGCCAAGGAGTTCATGAAGAGGGATTTTTTTTTCAGTCAGCTGAACGCCCAGTTCGCCTGCCAGCCGGATTACCATCTGGCGGGTGATGCCCGGCAGGATATCCTCTACGGGAGGTGTCAGCACCCGGTTGTTCTTGATACAGAACAGGTTTGAGCGGCTTCCTTCTGTAGCCTCCTCAATCTCATTCACCAGGATGACCTCATACACCCCCAGCTCCCTGATCAGCTGGTTGGCTTTCAGCCTCACCTCGGGAAGCCAGGTCTTGGCATTTGGATTCTGGCGGACTGCCCTGAAGGATGCCAGCCTGACTCCATCAGCCAGCTCGTCCGGGGTGGGATAGCGGTGCGGTATGAATCCAATCCCGGTTACGGGATCAGGATTCCAGATCACCCGGATCATCAGATTCCCGAAATCTCTCTTGTTTGCCGTGAGAAAGGAGTTCATCTGATGGTTGATTTCTTCGGGTGAAAAGGGGGATTCGAGCCGGGCAAGCTGCATGCTGTTAAAAAACCTTTTTAGATGATCGCTCCCGAATACCGGCTTCCGGTCGATGACCCGGATCACTTCATAGACCATTTTAAGAGACTGGTCGCCTGTTTCAGGGAGCCACTCCAAATCTTCAGGTTTATTATTTATGAGGATCATGGTTTATGCGGTCAGGCAGGGTCTACATCGAGCTGGACGACGAGGCCCGCATGGTTTTTTTGTTTTCTGAATGATTCAGCCAGCTGCAGGATATCGGCCTTGAGCTCCTTTGCGGCATTTGTTCTGGCCAATTTAACCAGGATGACCTTAAGGTTACGGTTCTGAATTTTGCCGACGAGCGGAGTCTGGGGTCCGATCATCCTGTTCAAGGATATGATGCTTTTAAGCCTGATGGCGAACTCATCTGCAATGCGCGCAACTTCGTCGGCATCCGGATGTTTTAGGGTGATTTCGATGATGCGCGAGAATGGGGGGTAATGGTACAGCCTTCGGTCGTGCAGTTCACGCTGGTAATACTCCTCAATCTGGTTATTCAGCACCTGCTGGATCACCTGATGCTCAGGGTCTGAGCATTGGATGATAACGGTTCCCTGACGGTCGCGCCTGCCGGCTCTCCCGCTCACCTGCACCATGAGCTGGAAGCTTCTTTCGAAGGATCGGAAATCGGGGTAGTTAAGCAGCTGATCGGCATCCATGATTCCGACCAGGCTCACCAGATTGAAGTCGAGGCCTTTGCTGACCATTTGGGTTCCGATGAGGATGTCGATCTCGTGTTTTTCAAAAGAGCCCAGAATCTTTTCGTAAGAGAGCCTTGAGCGGGTTGAGTCAACATCGAGTCGCGCAATTCGGGCATTTGGGAAGAGGAGTCCGATCTCATCCTCTATTTTCTGGGTTCCCAGGCCCCGGGTGATCATTCCCGCTGATCCGCAAGAAGGACAGAGAGATGGTACCCTGGTGGATCGCCCGCAGTAATGACAGACGAGCCGGTTTAAACTGCGGTGATAGGTCATGCTGACGTCGCACGACAGGCACCTCGGTATGAAAGCGCATGAAAGGCATTCGATGTAAGGACTGTAGCCACGTCGATTCTGGAAAAGGATCACCTGTTCACCCCTGACCAGGGCCTGGTCGATGGATTCGAGCAAGAGTGGAGTGAAATGGCCATGCATGATTTTCTTACGGATGGCTTCACGGGTGTTTGAAAGCAGGATGCGAGGCAGTTCGATGCCTCCGTAGCGTTCATTCAGACGGATCAATCCATATTTGCCGGTGAGGGCATGATGATGGCTTTCGACGGATGGGGTAGCGGTACCCAACAGAACCGGAACCTGGTGGATCTGTCCCAGCATGATCGCACAATCCCTTGCATGGTAGCGGGGAGCCGGGTCATATTGCTTGTAGCTGTTTTCATGTTCCTCATCGACGACGATGAGTCCAAGGTTCCGGAAAGGAAGAAAGATTGAAGATCTGACGCCCAGCACAAGGTATCCCCCGGTATCATCCGATGCCAGCCGCTTCCACACATCGGCCCGTTGGGCATCGCTGAAGCGGGAGTGGTAGACCAGCAGCCTGGAGCCGAAAAACTTCCGCAAGCGACTGATGATTTGAGTGGTGAGGGCGATTTCAGGCAGCAGATAGAGCACCTGTCTGTTTTGTTTCAGCTCCTCACCGATCAGGTGCATATAAATTTCGGTTTTACCGCTGGAGGTTATTCCATGCAGCAATTGAACCGGGTACTGGCTGGTCTGGGAAATGAATTGGTCCACCGCCTCTCGCTGAAAGGGAGTCAGCGGCTTCAACTCCTGCAACGCGACTTCCGGTGTGAGGCCGGCGTCTGCCGGGGTTTTGTGCAGGATTTTCTTTTGGATAAGAGACTCCAGTGCCTGGGGAGAGGCAGCCGGAAGGCTGAGCAACTCCTTTTGTGGCACTCCTTTTAGCGGTGTATTGGGTTGCCAGTCAGCAAGATCCAGAAACTTAAGCAGCAGGTCGCTTTGCCGGGGTGCTTTCTTTAGCAGCAAAAAGGTTTCATTCAGCTTATCCTCATCCTGCAGGGAGGCTTCAAGATAAATGACCCACTCTGCCCTCGATCGTGGAGGTTGGTGGTCGCGCTCACGCAGGGGTGCCGGCAGTCCTGCTTTCATCACTTCACCCTGGTGGCACAGGTAGTAATCTGCCATCCAGTTCCATAGGATCATCTGGCGGTCATCGAGCACCGGCTTTTCATCCAGAACTTCCAGAATCTCTTTGATCTTGTCAGGGCTAACAGGCTCCCTGCCGCCGGTTTGGCCTGCCTGTGAAGGACTGTCTGTTATGCTCCAAATGATCCCGACGGTTTTACGGCCGGCACCAAAGGGAACCCAGACCCTCATGCCGGGTTCAACGGCAACTGACAACGGTACTGAAACCCGGTAGGTAAAGGTACCTGAAAGGGCCAGGGGCAGAAGCACCTCTGCATATGAAGGGTTTGAGGTCATAGAAGATCCCGGATGGACATCCAGGCTAAAAGTACCTCTTTTTGATTAATGGGCGAGGATGTCGGCGACTTCCAGCAGAATCTTGTTAAGGTTTTTGCCCGACTTTATGGTCTTGTTGAAAGGTACGTGAACAATGTCATGGTTAACAAATCCAACCATGATGCTTCTCTGGTTATCGGTCAGGGCCTCAACGGCGGCTACTCCAAGTCTGCTGGCCAGGAAGCGGTCAAAGGCCGAGGGAGATCCTCCCCTTTGTATGTGTCCGAGTACATTCACCCGGATGTCGTATCCCTTTAGCTCCTTCTTCATTTGGTCGGCGATGGCCTGGGCTCCACCCTGGTTATTGCCTTCTGCCACCAGGATGATGTTGCTTTTCTTGTCGCCCTGGCTAACCAGGTACTCTCTCAGGTTGCGTTCCTCGCCTTCAACTTCTGGTATCAGTATTGCCTCGGCACCGGTGGCTATGCCAGAATGGAGGGCGAGAAAACCTGCACCCCGGCCCATGACCTCGATGAAAAATAATCTTTCATGAGAGCTTGCAGTATCCCGGATGCGGTCGACTGCTTCAACGATGGTGTTTAGGGCTGTGTCATATCCGATGGTATAATCGGTACCAAAGAGGTCATTATCGATGGTTCCGGGAATCCCGATGAAGGGCAGGTTATGTTCAGAAGAAAAGAGGGCTGCGCCGTGGAAACTTCCATCTCCACCGATTACGATGACTGCCTGTATCTGTTGTTTAACAAGGTTTTTGTAGGCCTTGGCCCTGCCTTCGGGTGTTCTGAACTCCTGACTCCTGGCAGTACCCAGAATGGTTCCCCCGCGCTGGATGATGTTGCTGACATCTTTTGATTGGAGAGGGACGAATGAACCCTCTATCATTCCCTTGTATCCGCTTCGTATTCCAATGACTTCAATACCCTTAAAGGTTGCGGCTCTAACCACAGCGCGTATGGCTGCGTTCATTCCTGGAGAATCTCCTCCGGAGGTGAGCACGCCTATTCTTTTAATCTCATTCATTACTATTCCATTAAACTGACGAAAAACGGCGCAAAGTTACACATAATACATGGCCAATTGAGTTATACAGATCTGTCATTTACGATCTGCAGCACCCATTGCAACTGTTCCTCACGGGTCATGTCGCTGTTATCGAGGGTAATGGCGTCATCTGCTTTCCGCAGGGGCGAGATCTCGCGGTTTGAATCGATGTGGTCGCGTTGTTTGATGTTGTCAGAGATCTCTTGTATTGACACCTTTAATCCTTTGGCCAGCAGCTCATCGTACCTTCGTTGGGCCCTGACTTCTGGCCGGGCGGTCATGAAAATTTTGATTTCAGCATCCGGAAAAACGACGGTGCCAATGTCACGGCCATCCATGACTATCCCTTTTTTTCTTCCCAGGCTTCGCTGCTGTTCCACCAATGCTTTTCTAACGAATCCGATTTTGCTGACCGGACTGACGAGGTTTGAGACTTCGATTTGGCGGATTTCCTCCTCGATGTTCCGGCCGTCAAGGAAGGTTTCGTGTTTTTGAGTTGATTCGTTGAATTTAAGATCGATTGAAATCTCCGGAAGCCGGCGTTCGAGTATTTCGAGGTTGATGTTGCTGCCGGTTGCGATCTTGTTGTCAATGCAGAAGAGGGTAACGGCACGATACATGGCCCCACTATCAATATAAAGATAACCAAGGGTTGCGGCAAGTTGCTTTGCCAGGGTGCTTTTGCCGCAGGAGGAGTAGCCATCAACTGCAATGATCATTTTTCGCCGCATCAATACTGGTTTTATCACTTGAGCTGGCAAAGGTAAGGGGTGTTGGCCGGCTTTTGTGTTTATTCCGGATTAATTTTTTCGAAAATGATTGAGGTCAATGCATGCAGTCATCATGTGAGTGCGGGCAGAAAAGTGGTAATTGACGAGGGCGTAGTCGATCCGGATCCAGTTCATGTTGAGGCCTGCTCCGAAGGAGAACCCAGATGCCGAGTTGATCCTGTCAGGGCGCAATTCGTACCTTCGGAGGAAGTTGTAGGAGAACCTGAGTGATATGAGGTTACCGGGAATGAATTCCACACCAGCCGAAAGGTGGTCGAGTGCGGCTACGATCTCTTTGCGGGCATCGGCCCAGAGAGCGGAGTTAAAAATCCTGTCCTGTGGTTCGTACTCACCCGGCGCCCGCAGGTAGAATTGCTGAAGGTTTCGGAGACTTGCATGAATCCTGAAGGGGGCGTATTGGAGTTTGTGAGACAGGCCGGCCATCACTTCAAAGGGAAGGGGTTCGGGTTCCGGCGAATAATAGGTGGTTAGTTGTTTTCCCAGGTTACGCATACCCACAGAGGCGGTGGTTCGAAGGTTTCGCGATTGATACAGCAGGGCCGCATCTGAAGAAACGCCAAACGACTGGTATCTTTCAAGCACAGAATAAACGGGACGCAGGTTGACGCCTATCCTGAAGAGGCTGTCGATTGCCCAGGATCCCGAAAGGGTGAAGGTGTATTCTGCGGCGGAGAAAGACCCGGTGATTTCTCCGAACTCATTGGCTTCGATAAAGTCACCGTAATCCAGGTATTGAATGCCGGCAGCCCAGGTACCCCATTTACCCCAATCATGACCATAGGCCAGATACCCGTAGCGGATTCCGGCCAGGTGGCTGGCGGCGTTCATGCTTAGTTTTGATGCGGTGCCGGGATGAATCGAAGCGGGATTCTGAAATCCTGCTGAGGGATCGTTACCGAAAGCGGCGTAGGATGATCCCCCGAGTGCTGCGAAGCGTGCATTGCCGGCGAGATTCAGCAGCCGGTAAACGCTGGTGCCACCTGTCTGTCCATGCATGGGTGACATACAAAATCCTGAAAGAAATATGACCGTTAGCAGCCGTTGGATCATGGGATCGAAAGGTAATGAATAAATGTGTAACGATTTTTGGGCGAGATTAGTCTGCCGGCCCGGCAGGCTTGCTTTTTTTAACGAATCTGATCTGTGTGAGGAAGAGGCCTGCCAGCACCAGTGCAATTCCGAAGATTTTTCCGGCGCTAATCTCTTCACGGAGGATGAAATATGAGAATATGGCCGCAAAAACCGGTATGAAGTTGATGAAGATGTTTGAGCGGGTGATTCCGATGTCGCGGATGGCCCGGGTAAAAAGGATGAATGAAATGGCCGAAGGGAAGACACCGAGGAAGATCACCGGGTAAACGGTTTCCCAGGTGAAGGGTACCTGAAGGGTTTCGGGCAGGTCGGTGAAGATAAATACCGGCAGAAAGTAAACGGCACCCAGAATGCTTTGTACCAGAATGATGGTCATGGGGTGGTATTTGGCTGCAAGATCCACGATGGTTCCGGTATAAAGAATGACGGAGAGCACGGCCAGAAACATCAGGGCAATTCCCAGCGGGGGAGCCACCAACTCGAATCCCCGTCCTGTTACCACCAGGATGACCCCGGCGAAACTGACCAGTGCTCCGGTAATCTTCAGAAAGGTGATCTTTTCGCGGTAAAGGATGTAGGCTGCCAGCGGAGTGAAGAGCGGGATGGTGCTGATGATCACCGATCCAACGGTTGAACTCACCATGGTCATTCCGTAGCTCTCTCCCATGAAATAGAGAAAGGGTTCAAAAAAGGCCATCAGGGCAAAGCGGCCCCAATCGGCTCTGCGGATCTTTTCGAATCCCCGTGTGAGGTAAATCGCCAGCCAAAGAAAGATCACAGCGACAATCAGCCTGAGAAAGATCAGCGCGATCGGCTCAAGGTGGCGGTAGGCGATTTTATAAAAAATGAAGGAGAGGGCCCAGAAGATCATGGCAAAGGTGACCCCGATGTATATGCTTACTCGTTCTCTCTTCATAAAAAAAACCCTGCCATTAAAAGAGGCAGGGAGGGTTTTGGGGTGGATGATCGGATTCGAACCGACGACTTCTGGAACCACAATCCAGCGTTCTAACCTACTGAACTACACCCACCATTTTGAGCGCACAAATTTAGGGTTTTTTCCTTAAACCGGATGGGGGAGATTTGTTTTTGCATGTTTTTTTGTGATTATATTGCAAGAAAGAATCTTGCAATATGAATTTTCAGCTTATAGAGGTGACTCCGGGCAGCTTCAGAAGGTTTCATGACGCCGCCAGGCAGCTTTACCGCGACGATCCCAACTGGATAGCCCCCCTGGATATGGAGGTGGAGAATATTTTTACTCCGGGCAAAAACCGTCAACTGGATGATGGCGAGGCGATACGATGGGTCCTGGTCGATGAGAGGGGGAAATATGCAGGAAGGGTAGCGGCTTTTATCAATCATGGTACGAACAGGGGATCGGCTCTGCCGGCAGGAGGCATTGGATTCTTTGAATGCATCGATGACCAGGAGGCGGCAAATGTGCTTTTCGATGTTGCGGTTGAGTGGTTGAAGCAGCGTGGCGCTGTCGTGATTGATGCCGGGATAAACTTTGGGGAGAACTTCTCCTACTGGGGGGTTCTGATTGAGGGATTTACGAAACAGGGTTATGGAATGCCCTATAATAAGTGTTACTATCAGAAATTGTATGAAGCGTGGGGATTTCGGGATTACTTTCAACAGTTCTCCTACCACATGGATCCCTGGAAACCGCTTCCCGAGCGGATGCTAAGGTTTGCTGATTTTCTTGGCAGCCGTCCGGGCTATAGTTTCCGCCATTTTGTGAAAAGCGAGAAAAAAAAATTCATTCAAGATCTGGTTGATATATTCAATACCACCTGGGACGACTACATGGAGGATTATCATCCACTCAGCGCCGCCGACATTGAGAAGATCATCGAGGGTGCTGGCATGCTGATCGAAGAGGAATTCATCTGGTTTGCCTATAAGGATGAAAGACCCATTGGCATGGTGGTGGCATTTCCGGATGTTAATCAGTTGCTGGTTCACTTCAACGGGAAACTCAACTTTTTAAAAATACTCAAGCTCCTGTGGCTGAAGAGGCGCCATGCAATCACCCGCAACCGTGTGCTCCTGGCAGGGGTGATACCGGAATATCAAAATTCAGGGGTGATCGCACCGCTCTTTTACGAAATGCTTAAGCTGGTCAGAAAACGTCCGTGGTTTACCGAGATAGAACTTTCGTGGGTTGGAGATTACAATCCGAGAATGCGCAAGGTGTATGAGCAAATCGGAGCGGTTCAGGCCAAGCGACACATCACATACCGTTTTATAACCGATCCTGCAATTCCGTTTGAACGTTTTACCAATATGGGAGGCAACAGCATGCTACGAAGAGAGCAGCTTAAAAAAGAGCAATGATTTAAAGGCATCTTTTTGGATTTTCTTAAAAACTATTTACCTTTGCACTCCCTAAAGGGGGTTTTTTTACAGGATTTAACAAAGCAGCGAAATGAAACAGGACATCCATCCTAAGAATTACAGGCTGGTCGCCTTCAAGGATCTTTCGAACGAGTATACCTTCATTACCCGTTCAACAGCACAGACCCGCGAAACAATCACCATCGACGGCGTTGAGTATCCCCTGATTAAGATTGAGATATCCAATACCTCACACCCCTTCTATACCGGCAAGATGAAACTGGTTGACACTGCTGGCCGTGTTGATAAATTCAACCGGCGTTACGAACAGCACATGGTCAGTCGTCAAAAAAAATAGGATCAGCAGTGCTTCTGAAATCCCGGGTCAAAACCGGGATTTTTTTTTGGCATAATGCTTGAACCACTAAAGCTTCGCATAATTATGGGGATGAAGCCTGCCAGAATGACGGCTTCATGCCTTTTTATTTAACTTAGAGGCAGTTCATGGGAAACTTGGGTAATAAAATCAACAGTCAGATAATGATGGATTTCGGGGATGATGACATGGACTTCCTGCCCCTGTTGTCGGATGGTAACGATGAGGAACTGAATCTGACAGAAGTTCCTGAATCATTGCCGATCCTGCCATTGCGCAATACCGTGCTTTTCCCGGGAGTGGTGATTCCGATCACCGTCGGTCGCGACAAATCGGTGAGACTGGTCAAGGAGGCATACCGTGGAAATAAGGTGATTGGGGTAGTGGCCCAGAATGATTCGGACGTTGAAGAGCCTGAGCTTTCTCACCTGCACCGGGTGGGTACGATGGCCACCATCATCCGGATTCTGAACATGCCTGATGAAACCACTTCTGTGATCATCCATGGAAAAAGAAGGTTTCACCTGGATGACCTGACCCACAACGAGCCCTACCTGAAAGGAACGGTTTCACCACTCTCTGAAGTGAAGCCCATTGAGAACCTGGAGGAGTATGATGCCATTGTAGGGGCCATCAAAGACCTTGCACTGAAGATCATACAGGTTTCTTCCCAGGTTCCCCAGGAGGCCGCCTTTGCCATTAAAAACATTGAGGGAGCCAATTTCCTCATCAATTACATCTGCTCCAACACCGACATCGGAATCGGAGAGAAGCAGGGCCTGCTGGAGATCGATCACCTGAAGGAACGTGGTTTACGGCTTCTCGAATACCTGACGCTTGAATACCAGAAGCAGAAACTGAAAAAGGATATCCAAAATAAGGTTAAGCTGGATCTCGACCAGCAGCAGCGTGAATACCTTCTCAATCAGCAGATCAGAACCATCCAGGATGAACTGGGAGGCAGTCCCTTCGAGCAGGAGGTAGAGGAGATGAAGGAAAAGGCATCCAGAAAGCGCTGGCCTGAGGAGGTTTACAAAGCGTTCCGACGCGAACTCGACAAACTGGAGCGCATCAATCCATCATCTGCAGAATACTCGGTTCAGGTCAATTACATCCAAACCCTTCTTGAACTGCCCTGGGATGAGGTTTCAAAGGATAACTTTGACCTCAGGAGAGCCAGCAAAATATTGAATGAGGATCACTCAGGACTCGACACCGTTAAGGAAAGGATTCTTGAACATCTTGCAATCCTGAAACTTAAGGGTGACATGAAGGCCCCGATCCTTTGCCTTTATGGTCCTCCCGGAGTTGGTAAAACCTCTCTAGGGAAATCGGTGGCCAGAGCGCTGAACAGAAAGTATGTCAGAATGTCGCTCGGCGGACTTAAGGATGAATCAGAAATTCGCGGGCACCGGAAAACCTACATTGGCGCCATGCCGGGCAGGATCCTCCATTACATAAAAAAATCGCAGACCTCCAACCCGGTATTCATGCTGGATGAAATTGACAAGGTGGGAAATGATTTTAGAGGGGATCCCTCTTCGGCTCTACTCGAGGTGCTTGATCCGGAGCAGAATTCAGCCTTCTACGATAATTACCTTGAAATGGAATATGACCTTTCAAGGGTGCTTTTCATAGCCACGGCCAACAACATTTCGACCATTTCTCCAGCACTCAGAGACCGTATGGAGATGATTGAAATCTCAGGGTATGTGGTGGAGGAGAAGATTGAAATTGCACGCAAGCATCTGGTTGTCAAGCAGCTTGAGGCGCATGGACTGAAGTCCGGTCAGTTCACTTTTACTAAGGAAGTGATTGAATACCTGATTGAGAACCACACCCGGGAGTCGGGAGTCAGAACCCTTGACCGGAAACTGGCCAAGGTGGTCAGGCAGTTGGCCAAGCGGGTGGCTTTCGGCGAAAATCTTGGTGCAGAAGTTTCACTGGATGACCTGAAAAGGTATATGGGGTATCCTGAGTTCATCAGGAGCGGTTATCAGGGAAACGATCTTGCAGGGGTGGTTACGGGACTGGCATGGACCGAGATGGGGGGGCAGATTCTTTATGTTGAGACCAGCCTCAGCCGGGGCAAGGGAGGACTCACCCTGACCGGGAACCTTGGTGAGGTGATGAAGGAATCGGCGGTGCTGGCCCTTGAGTACATCAAGTCGCACGCCTCCACCCTTGACATTGACCATACGATTTTTGAGCATTGGAACGTTCACATACATGTTCCGGAAGGAGCCATCCCGAAGGATGGACCCTCCGCAGGGATTACGATGGCTACTTCGCTTGCATCCTCTTTGACGCAGCGGAAGGTGAAGGCCCAGATCGCCATGACGGGAGAGATCACCCTCCGTGGAAAGGTGCTGCCGGTTGGCGGCATCAAGGAGAAAATCCTGGCAGCAAAAAGGGCATACATCAAGGAGATCATTTTGCCTGAGGAGAACCGGAACGACGTTGAGCAGATCAAGGCCAGGTACCTGAAGGGATTGAAGTTTCATTATGTGAAGACGGTTGGAGAGGTACTAGATCTGGCCCTGCTCAGGCAAAAGGTTAAAGATCCGGTCAAAATATCCTGATATTGCCTCAGAACTGGTCGCATAGGCTGAAGATCGATACCCTGTCGGGACTGCAATTGTTCCAGGTGCTTCGCTATGCCTCCCTGTTTTCGATCGCCGTCATTCTTCCCTATGCAGGACTTTCAAAGGGTGAGATCGGTCTGTACGAATCCTTTCTCTTTTTTGCCGGAATCGTCACTTTCTTCTGGATAACCGGACTGATTCAGGGTATGCTGCCCTTGATCGGAGAGGGAGGCAGCAAAGAGCCGGGAGCCAGGAGCCGGGAGCTTTTCAATGCCAGCCTGCTGCTCTTCGCCTTCGCACTGTTGTCGGGATTGGTGCTCTGGATGGTGCATCCCATGCTGCAGCGGATGCTGGGCCAGGAGCTGCCGGTTGAGCTGGCGGGATGGATCATCCTCTATATCATTCTGAACGCCCCTTCAACGGTGGTGGAGTATTGGTACATGTTAACGGGCAGGTCAAAGGTATTGCTCAGGTACGGAGTGCTGGCCTCGCTGATCCAGTTGCTTGCTGTTGGATTGCCGGCCCTGATCTGGCAGCGTGTCGATTATGCCCTTTACGGACTCGTTCTGGCAGGAGGCTTCAGATTTGGGTGGATGTTGGTACTGCTGATCCGGGAGTCGGTTTTCAAAATCGACTCCCGCTTCATACTGAGGCATCTCAAAACCGGAATGCCACTGGCGGCAAGTGTGTTGATCAGTGGTTCGGCCCTATATGTTGATGGATTCATTGTTTCTGCCAGGTTTGATGCCGGGGGGTTTGCCGTTTTCAGGTATGGTGCCCGTGAACTTCCGCTGGTTGCCCTGCTGGCCCATGCCCTGAGCAGCGCCATGGTTCCCGTTTTCAGACGCGAAGGAATTCCGGCAGCACTCAGACAACTTAAGGAGCGTACCACAGGAATGGCTGCCTGGATGTTTCCCCTTACGCTGCTGCTGATTCTAACCAGCTACCTGCTCTTTCCGTTGCTTTTCAGTCGCGCTTTTACCGAAAGCGCCGGGGTTTTTAACCTATACCTGCTGCTCATCACCAGTCGCCTTCTCTTTCCACAAACCGTGCTGATCGCGATCCGAAAGACCCCCATTTTGATGTGGGCCTCGGTCATGGAGCTGATCCTGAATGTTGTCTTAAGCCTTGTTCTTGTTCAGGTTTGGGGAATCCGGGGAGTTGCGCTGGCCACAGTACTGGCCTATTATTTTGAGCGGATCTTTCTGGTGGTCTACCTCCGTGTAAATCAGGGAATACCCCTGAACCGCTATCTGGATGTGAGAAGGCATGTCATCTGGAGTCTGATCCTGGTGGCTGCCTACGTGATTTCAGAATGGGTGGTGTATCCATTGGTGTTAAATAATTAACTTAGGGGCATGGCGATCAGACCCTATATGACCAACACCGTCAGGTGGATTATCTTCGGAGTTCTGATCGTTGCCGCCTTCTTCGCCATGTGGTTCTTCCGGAACATCGTGGTTTACATCCTGGTTTCTTTTGTGATCTCCATGATCGGTGAGCCCCTGGTGAACCTGATTAACCGCATCCGGATTGTGAAATGGAGAATTCCCCGATGGATCGGGTCACTTATCACCCTCATCCTCTTCTGGTTTCTGGTTTATCTGTTCTTCAGAATTTTCGGTCCGCTTCTGGCCAGGGAATTCAAGTACTTTTCAAATCTCGATCTTGACCAGATCTGGGACAGTCTCAGGCAGCCCATGCTGAGCATTGAGGCGCTCATCAACGAATACAACCTCATGGGTGAACCCTTCAGCGTTGAGGGTTGGGCCATTGAGCAGGTTCAGGGATTGGCCGGACTCGAGCGGATCAGCGAGTTCACGGGCAACATTGCCAACACCCTGGGCAACATTTTTGTGGCCTTCTTCTCCATATCCTTCATCTCCTTTTTCTTTATGAAGGAGTCAAAACTTTTTGAAGATGCCATTGTGCTTTTCTTTCCGGAAGAGCGCGAAGCCGGTATCCGTAATTCGATCCAGTCAATCAGCGGCCTCCTGAAAAGGTACTTCATCGGAATCCTGATCCAGACGACTGGGATCATTCTACTTGACGGGATCGGATTAACGCTGGTAGGCCTTGACCTCAATCATGCCTGGACCATCGCACTGATTGCAGGGATTCTGAATGTGATTCCATACGTCGGTCCCTTCCTCGGGATTTTTCTGGGTCTTATCATCGGAACAGCTGTCAGCATGCCAATGGACCTGTCGACTGAGCTGATTCCGA